>JBCCWZ010000012.1:0-13845 GCA_039192615.1 Bacteroidota bacterium | reverse complement strand
GCTAAGTGGGCTTTGCGATGGATAGAGCAGGCTAATTTTGCGGAGCGTCTGATTGCTTTTGCAGCTGTAGAGGGCATCTTCTTCTCTGGTAGTTTCTGCTCTATCTTCTGGCTCAAGAAACGGGGGCTTATGCCTGGACTCAGCTTCTCCAATGAGCTCATCTCTCGGGACGAAGGTTTACACTGTGATTTTGCTTGCTTGCTTTATAATAACCATTTGGTGAATAAGCTGCCCGTAGAAAGGGTCACCCAGATTATCACTGATGCTGTGGCCATCGAAAAAGAGTTTGTTACCGATGCCCTACCGGTACGCCTCATTGGGATGAACGCAGATTTGATGAGCCAATACATTGAATTTGTAGCAGATAGGCTACTCGTAGAACTCAACTGTCCTAAGGTTTATAACGCGGCTAACCCGTTCGACTTTATGGAAATGATTTCTTTACAAGGCAAAACCAACTTCTTTGAGAAACGCGTCGGTGAGTACCAAAAGGCTGGTGTGATGAATAAGGAGGCAGACAAAGACACTGCGAAGTTTAGCCTCGAGGAAGATTTTTAAAATGATAAACTATAGCAGGAAAGAATAAAAACGTCCGTAGCAAGCCAATTCATAACTCATCACTAATAACTCTCAACTTTAAGATATGCTAGTTGTAAAAAGAGACGGAAGGCTAGAATCAGTCAAATTTGATAAGATTACTGCCCGTATCGAAAAGCTTTGCTACGGACTGAACACAGATTATGTCAGTGTCATAGACATCGCCAAGAAAGTGATTTCGGGTATTTATGATCGGGTTACTACCGTAGAGCTGGATAACCTGGCGGCAGAGACAACGGCGTCGATGACGAGCAACCATCCAGACTATGCTATTCTAGCTGCTAGGATTGCCATCTCGAACCTGCAAAAGGTTACTAGTAAGTCCTTTTCTAACACCCTGAAGCGGCTCTATACGTACATAGACCCCAAAACAGGGGAGAATGCTGCCTTGATCTCTAAAGAAGTCTACAGCGTTATCAAAGAGCATGCCTCTTTGTTAGACAATACGATTGATTATACGCGTGACTTTGGCTATGACTATTTCGGCTTTAAGACCTTAGAGCGCTCATATCTGTTGAAGATTGATGGGAAAATAGTAGAACGCCCCCAGCACATGCTAATGCGGGTAGCAGTAGGTATTCACCAAGATGACATTGATGCGGCCATTGAGACGTATCACCTGATGTCTGAGAAATGGTTTACACACGCTACACCCACTTTATTCAATGCCGGTACCCCTAAGCCCCAGCTATCTTCTTGTTTCCTGCTCACCATGAAGGAAGATAGTATCGAGGGCATCTACGACACCCTCAAACAATGCGCACAAATATCCCAATCAGCAGGCGGCATTGGCCTCAGCATTCACAACATCCGAGCTACTGGCTCTTACATCAAAGGCACTAATGGAGTCTCCAACGGCATTGTACCCATGCTCCGCAACTTTGATATGACAGCGCGCTACGTAGACCAAGGAGGGGGTAAGCGCAAAGGTAGCTTCGCCATCTACTTAGAGCCCTGGCATGCCGATATTTCTGCTTTCTTAGATCTGAGAAAAAACCATGGCAAGGAAGAGCTGCGCGCGCGTGACCTTTTCTATGCCCTTTGGATTCCTGACCTGTTTATGCAGCGGGTAGAAAACAATGAAGAATGGTCACTCTTTTGCCCCAAGGAAGCCCCTGGGCTGGCAGATTGCTATGGAGAAGAATTCGAGCGGCTTTATCAAAAATATGAGCGGGAAGGTAAGGCTAGAAAGACGATTAAAGCCCAAGACCTTTGGTTTGAAATTCTAGAAGCTCAGATTGAGACCGGTACACCTTACATGCTCTACAAGGATGCAGCCAACCGCAAGTCCAACCAACAAAACCTGGGCACTATCAAGTCTAGCAACCTCTGCACAGAGATTATTGAATACACGTCGCCGGACGAGGTAGCAGTATGTAACCTAGCTTCTATTGCCCTGCCCCGGTTTATCAATGAAAAAGGACTCTTCGATCATCAGAAGCTATTTGACGTCACTTACACCGTGACCAAAAACCTCAACAAAGTCATTGACATCAACTACTATCCTGTACCAGAGGCGCGCAACTCTAACTTGAAGCATCGCCCTATTGGCATTGGTGTGCAAGGCTTGGCAGATACCTTCTCCCAGTTACGCATGCCCTTTGATTCGCCCGAGGCCCGGGGGCTGAATACCGATATTTTTGAGACCATCTACTTTGCTTCTATGACAGCTTCTAAGGACTTGGCTAAGCAGCAAGGCCCTTATGAAACCTTTGCAGGATCTCCACTTTCTCAAGGCACGTTCCAATTTGACATGTGGGGTGTAGAGCCTAGGTCAGGCCGGTGGGATTGGGAAGCCCTAAGAAAGGAAGTACAGACCCACGGCGTTCGAAACTCACTGTTAGTGGCCCCTATGCCTACCGCCTCTACTTCGCAGATACTGGGCAATAACGAATGCTTTGAGCCTTACACCTCTAACATCTACACGAGGCGCGTCCTTTCTGGAGAATTTATTGTAGTCAATAAGCACCTATTGAAAGACCTGATTGCCCTAGGCTTGTGGAATGATGAGATGAAGAATACACTCATCGCTGCCAATGGCTCTATCCAGCACATCGAAGGTATTCCTGCCAACATCAAGGAACTCTACAGAACCGTTTGGGAAATTCCTCAAAAGGCCGTTTTAGACATGGCTGCTGACCGTGGTGCTTACATTTGCCAAAGCCAGAGCTTGAACATCCATATCCAAGACCCTAACTTTGGTAAGCTCACTTCTATGCACTTCTATGCATGGAAAAAAGGCTTGAAAACAGGTATGTACTACCTCAGGATCAAAGCTGCGACAGATGCCATTAAGTTTACAGTACAAAAGCAACAAGCCCAGGCGGCCACCCCACTGACACCAGAAATAACTACGCAACAGCAGCAAGTGGATATGCTTTGTGCCTTAGACGATCCCGATGACTGTATCTCTTGCGGAAGCTAAGCCTTGTTGGGTTAGCAGTATCACAGATTTTAAACTAGAGACACCATGAAGAAAGTAGGAAAGATAATGCTGATTTGTAGCATGCTAACAACTATGCTAGGAGGCTGTATATCCCAGCAGGCTTCCCGTATTGATACAGATCAGGTAACAGACTTGAGTGGTCAATGGAATGATACAGATTCTAGGCTGGTAGCTGAAAGTATGACAGAAGAGCTTACGACTGGTTCCTGGCTACAACAATTTATCCCTCAAAACATTACGTCTAGAGCGCCCTCAGATCGCCGTGATGCCACCAAGCCAGTCATTATTGTAGGAACTATTTTCAACAAAACGCATGAGCATATAGAAGCAGACACCTTTATCAAAGACATAGAAATGAAACTTCTGAAAGAAGGTAACGTACGTATCGTAGCCAACAGAGTACTTCGCGAAAAGCTACGTAAAGAGAAACAAGAGCAAGTAAGTTTTACCTCACTAGAACCCCAAAAGTTATGTGGAAAAGAGCTAGGAGCAAATTATATGCTATTTGGTACCATTACTGCAATTGTAGATACAGAGAGAAAAAATACATTCTTATTCTATGGTAAAAGCGATAAGGTAATTTTCTATCAAGTTAGCCTAGAGCTAGTTGACCTAGAGACTAATGAGAAGGTATGGATGGGAGATAGAAAAATTAAGAAGCATATAAAAAGATCCAGCCTATTTAGTAGCCTACCTAGTTGATCCCTCCAATAAACGCATTATTAATAGGTAGTTTAAAAAAAATTCCTAACTTCTTGTTATATGTGCTAGCACTACGTTAGTTTGAGTACAACGGAAAAATAACAAGCATGAATAGTCGCCGTTGGTTAATACTTGGAAGCCTTTTATGCCTGCTCCAAGCCTGTGCTACGCACTATACAAAACAATCCAAATTCAATCATTTATTTTTAGCCAGTAGGTGGGAAGAAGCTGATGCAGTCCTTGCTGAGGATAAGCAAGCTGAGAAAAGCAAAAATAGATTGCTTTACTACCTCAATCGAGGCTTGTTAGCTCATTTGAGGGGGCAATATCAGGAAAGCAACGCGCTTCTTGAGCAAGCCTATCTTACCTGCGAGAATTGTTCGCCTCAACTGGTGAATGAAGCCCTGGCATTTTTGATCAACCCGACAATTGCCGAATACAGAGGGGAAGTACATGAGCTACTCTTACTGCACTATTACAAAGCACTCAACTTCCTACAGCTAGGTCAATATGAGGCCGCATTGATAGAGTGTCGTCGGTTGAATATTAAGCTCAATCAGCTTAGTGATAGGTATGGCGGCAGCAACGAATATAGGCGAGACGCCTTTATCCATACCTTCATGGGCCTGGTATACCAAGCCAACCATGACTACAACAACGCTTTTATTGCTTACCGAAATGCTGTTGAAATATACCAAGAAGACTATCAACATCTTTTTGGGGTGCAAGTACCAGAGCAACTCAAGAAAGACCTGATCTACACGGCGTACAAAACAGGGCTTCAGGAGCAAGTAGCCAAATATAAGCGCCTATTTAAGCTAGCATATGACCCTGCCCAAGAGGAAACGAGCAGTGATGTGGTTTTTTTATGGCATAATGGACTAGGGCCTATCAAGAATGAGTGGAGTATCAATTTTGTGGTAACAAGAGATGCCAGTGGGGTAGTCTTGTTTAAGAATGAGGCACTGGGGCTGAGTTTTTGTTTTCCACTGCCAGATGATAGAAAACAAGAAGCCTCGCTCTCTCAACTACGATCGGTGCGTGTAGCTTTTCCTGAATACAAGGAGCGACCCTTGATGTATGACCATGCAGTGGTGACGACAGAGCAGCGGGGGCAGCAGCGATTAGAGCGAGTAGAGAATATAAATGCCGTTGCTTTACGAGTATTACAGCAGCGGATGGTATCAGAATTGAGCCAATCACTGTTGAGGGTATCCTTGAAGCAAGCAGCAGCATATCAAGTACAAAAGCAAGACGCTCTCCTAGGCGCTATACTAGGGGGAGTCAATTTTATTACCGAAAAGGCAGATACAAGGAATTGGAAAACGCTTCCGCACAGCATCTACTACACCCGGGTTTGCCTGTCCGAAGGTACCCATCTACTACACTTTAATGCCACTTCTAGGCAGTATCCATGGGCTAGTAATCAGCACCAAGAATTTTTTCTAAAGTTAGAGAAAGGCCAGACAGCTTTTCAGGTGGTCAACTCACCTAAAATGGCTTCTCACTAGGTCTTGTAAGTACCTTTATGAAGCGTGTAATGCACACCTGAAGCTAGCTAGCCAACGCATCGGCACCTGCTACAATTTCCGATATCTCGCGAGTAATCACTGCCTGACGTGTTCTGTTATAAGTAAGGCGTAAGTTTTTGAGCAACTCCTCAGCATTATCTGTGGCTTTACTCATGGTAGTCAAGCGCGCACCATGCTCAGAAGTGTTGGACTCGAGCAGTGCTTTGTAAAACTGGATTTGTAGCACGTGGGGCACCAGTGCTTCCATCAATTTGGCTTTAGAAGGCTCATAGATATAGTCAATTAATGCTTGCTGGCCAGGAGTATCGGTAGAAACAACCTGAGCAAGAGGTAACCACTGTTCTACGATAGGCGTCTGGCTAGCAGCAGTCTGAAATTCATTGTAGAACAACAAGACTTGATCATAGGTGTGCTGGAGAAAGGCTTTCGTGAGCAAGGCAGCCACCGCACCAACATGATCGAAGTCTAGATGGTGGGAAAGGTCTACATAGTCTGGAATTAAATTGAGCCCCCGCTTCTGGAAAAAGGCCAGCGCCTTTTTCCCAATAGGTAAAATAGTGATCTGCGTTTGGGGTAATCTATTGGCTTTTTCTTGTACGTAGTTAAATGCTTTTTTGAGTACGTTGGCATTAAAAGAGCCACACAGTCCCCTATCAGAAGTCATTACTACCACAAGTAGCTGGGCTAGCGGCCGTTCTTCTTGGTATTGTTGTGCAAACTGCCGGCTACTGCTGGCTGTTACATTGTTGAGAATAGCAGTTAGTTTCTCGGCATAAGGACGCATCTGTAGGACTTGTTGCTGGACTTTATTCAGTTTGGCAGCAGCCACTACTTTCATGGCCTGCGTCAGCTGTTGCGTCGAGGTTACCGCATTGATCCGATTGGCTACTTCTTTAATACTGGGCATAAAGGAAATGGGATATGGCCTTACCGATAACTATTGATGAAGAAGGTCTCCAGGTTTACAAGACCCCTTTTATACCACTTTGTCGGCGTAGCCTTGCACTAAGTTTTTGATTTCTTCGGTCAATACTGAAGTTACCGCCTCATCCCACTGGCCTATCGCGATTTTATTCAAGGTGTCTTTGTGCTGAGACGCGAGAAGGTCTCTGTAGCTTCTTTCAACGTCCTTGACATGAGCAGTTGGAACCTTGTCAAAATACCCGTTGGTAGAAGCATAAAGAGCCGCTATCTGCTGCTCAACCGGAACAGGGTCGTACTGGCCTTGATTGAGTATCTCTTGGTTCTTGCGCCCTCTATCGATGGTTTGCTGGGTAGCTGCGTCGAGATCAGAGCCAAACTTAGAAAAAGCCTCTAGTTCACGGTACTGAGCTTGGTCGAGCTTGAGCGTACCCGCCACTTTTCTCATGGACTTGATCTGTGCGGTGCCTCCTACACGGGATACGGAGATGCCTACATTGATGGCAGGGCGGATGCCTGCATTGAACAAGTCGGCTTCTAAGAATATCTGTCCGTCAGTGATGGAAATAACGTTCGTAGGGATATAGGCAGAGACATCTCCGGCTTGGGTTTCAATGATGGGTAAGGCAGTTAAAGAGCCTCCTCCTTTGACCTTTCCTTGCAATGACGGTGGCAAGTCATTCATTTTTTGGGCGATCTCGTCATTGTCATTGATTTTGGCTGCCCTTTCTAACAGCCGTGAATGCAAGTAGAATACATCACCAGGATAAGCTTCTCGGCCTGGAGGTCTGCGCAACAGGAGTGAAACTTCTCTGTAGGCGACCGCTTGTTTCGACAGGTCGTCGTAGATGACCAGCGCTGGCCTCCCTGTGTCCCTGAAATACTCGCCAATAGCAGCCCCAGCAAAAGGCGCGTAGAACTGAAGGGGCGCAGGGTCTGAAGCAGAGGCAGCTACTACGACCGTGTACTCCATCGCACCGTGCTTCTCTAAGGTCGCTACTACATTGGCTACGGTAGAGGCTTTTTGACCTATAGCTACATAGATGCAGTACACAGGCTCTCCTTGCTCAAAAAAGGAGCGCTGGTTAATGATCGTATCTAACGCTATAGTGGTCTTACCGATTTGTCGATCACCAATGATGAGCTCCCTTTGGCCTCTTCCGATAGGAACCATTGCGTCAATAGCTTTGATACCTGTTTGTAGTGGCTCACTGACTGGTTGGCGATAGATGACCCCAGGGGCTTTCCTTTCTAGCGGCATCTCAAATAGCTCTCCGTCAATAGGCCCATGCCCATCGATAGGCTCTCCCAAGGTATTCACAACTCGACCTAGCAATCCCTCGCCTACGTTAATGGCGCCTATGCGTTTCGTCCTTTTGACGGTATCACCTTCTTTGATGTCTCGGGTACTACCCAGCACCACTGCCCCTACATTGTCCTCTTCTAGGTTGAGTGCGAGTGCCTGGCGGCCATTTTCAAACTCAAGGAGTTCCCCAGCCTGGACGTGCGTCAATCCATGGATACGAGCTACACCGTCTCCTACTTGCAGTACGGTGCCTATTTCTTCTAATTCGCTTTCTGTGTTTAGGTTGGCCAGCTGCTCTCTGAGTACGGCAGCTATTTCATCAGGTCGTATACTCATTAGATCATTTAGTGATTAGTCGATTTAGTGATTGGGAGATTGACTTAGAGGGTTATGGAATGGCACAGCTCCTTACTCATAACTGATAACTAAAATCAGTACCCTGCTGTTATATAGCTTTTTCTCAATTTTAGCAGCTTTTTACGTAAGCTCTGATCCAGTCGTTTATCTTCTACCGCTAGCACATACCCACCAAGCAAGGTGGGGTCGATGTGTTGGTCGAGTTCGATCTTTTTGGCAACAGTCATCTTTTGTACAAGCTGCTGCAGCTGTGATTCCAACTCGGTAGAGAGCGGAAAGGTAGTGGTCACATGCGCTTTTTTAATGCCTTGGTGCTGGTGATACTGAGTTAGAAACGCTTGGGCCATTGTAGGCAGTAGGGGCTCTCGGTGTCTTTGGATGACGAGGGCAAAGAAGCGGAGCGTGAGTGCATGTACTTTGTTTTGGAAGATGGCTTGTAGCACGGCTAGTTTCTTATCATGCCTGATGATTGGGCTTTTGAGCATCTGCAGTAACGCCTTGTGGGCAATACCTGCCTGTGTAAAGAAGAGCATGTCTTGGTGTATATGTGCTAGCACCTTTTTCTCTACTGCTAGCTGGAGCAGTGCTTTTGCGTATCTAGCAGCGACTTTGTTCATAAAAGTTATTAGGCTTTGATGCCACGTGTTGTGATGTTTCCCTTATGAGGAGCATCGCTACGTATCATCTATCTTCTTTGGGCACTTGGCTAATTCCAGTGTGCTTTCTCGACAAGTTGCTGTGCCAATGCCTCTTGTTGGGCCTTTTGTTGTAGCTCACCTTCGAGTAATTTCTCGGCAACTTGTACAGACAGCATGGCTACCTCGTTTTTGAGGGCTGCCACTGCTTCTTCTCTTTCTCTTGCTAGTTGTACTTTAGTACGCTCGATTGCTTTTTCATTTACCTTCTCGGCTGCTGCTTTTGCTTCCTCAATAATCGCCGTTTTGGTAGCCATGGCTGCTTCAATTATCTTTTCCCGCTCTTTTTGCACTGTTTTGAGTAGGGTTGCTTTTTCGGCTTGTACTTGGGCAGCCAGCGCTTGGGCCTCTTCAGCGGCTCGTAAGGCAGCCTCAATGTGCTCTTCACGTTCCTGAATGATCTTGAGAATAGGCTTCCAACCAAACTTACCTAAAACTACTAGTACGACGAGTAGGGTAACTGTCTGCCAAAAAATGAGACCAAAATCAGGCGTTATTAAGTCCATAAGCCATTATACTTTGAGTAAGTGTATTAAATAGCTCCTTACTCCACTTGGGGTGCAAGAATTACCTGGTGGCAAGTAACAAACAGATCAAAACGCCAAATAGGGCCACGCCTTCGATAAAGGAGGCAGCGATAATCATAGCGGTTTGTATTTTATTGGCTGCTTCGGGCTGTCTAGCCATTGCCTCCATGGCTGCGCTCCCGATTTTGCCAATCCCCAATCCAGCTCCGAGGGCTACGATACCAGCCCCCAGACCTGCCCCGATAAGCGCGAAACTTGCATCCAAAAGTAACACTGTTGTCAACATAAACATTCTATTTTAAGGGTTATTATACAAAAAAGTTAAGTTGTTGGTCAGCTACTTGCTTTTTCTTCATGATGGCTTTCTACCGCTGCCCCAAAATAGATCGCTGAAAGCAGTGTAAAAATACAGGCTTGAAGAAAAGCCACCAGCAGTTTGAGTAGGAACATACCGGCGCCAAAAGGCACGCTGATGAGCCCTACCCAGGGGCTTTTTAAGGTAAATATAAGGCCAATGATACTAAGTAGAATGATGTGCCCTGCAGTAATGTTAGCAAATAGGCGAATCATCAGGGAGAAGGGCTTGGTAAGCAGTCCTAGGAGCTCTACAGGAATCATGATAGGAGCTAGCCAGCGGGGTACGCCAGGAGTATTAAATATGTGGCCCCAATATTGTCTATTGCCATTAAGGTTGGTAAGTACAAAAGTGAATAAAGCCAGTACCAATGTGATAGAAATGTTGCCAGTGACGTTGGCAGCGCCAGGTAGTAGTCCTAATAGATTATTGAGCCAGATGAAAAAGAAAACGGTGAGTAGGTAGGGCATGAAGCGCTGATACTTTTTCTTGCCAATGTTAGGAATGGCTATGTCATCTCTTACAAAGAGAACCATTACTTCTAAGAAAGCCCAGAAGCCCCGAGGCGGTGCTTGGGGCTTGCGTTGGTAATGGCGCGCAGCCGTTAAGGCCAGGGCTAGTAGCACCCCTACACTGACCAGCATGGCGGCTACATTTTTGGTGATAGACAGGTCATAGAAGACACGTTTGGGATCTGAAGCCACGATCTTCCCGTTGGGAGTGAGCCGGTAGCCCCGGTAAGTAACACGGCGATAGTGAGCATCTTTCAGTCGGCTAGAAGAAAATATTTCTAAGCCTCGGTCTGGGGAGCCAATGATGACAGGCAGGGGCAGGGTGAGGTGGGTATGACCAATGGTAGCCAAGTGCCATTCATGGGCATCCTGGATGTGGTGCATGATAAAATCATCATTGGGGGTAGTAGACTCAGCATGAACTTGGGGACTAGTCAGCCAGGCGAGTAGGAGTAGTCCTATACGGACAGCATTTCGTAGCTTGATGTACAAATAATTTTGAAGCGTCATGCAGCAGCAATCATGTTCTTACAATGATCAGCAAATTAGCTAATGCCGGGAAGGATTTCAAATGAGGAGGGAAGGCTATTGTGTGCTTGCTATCTCATAGATAACATGAGGGTAGCAAACGTGCGCAGAACTTAACCGTTTTGCGCTTTAGCGGGAATAATGCCCCACTTTCGACCAATGAAGCCTATCATTTCATTTATCATCTCTGGGTGTTCTAGTTGTATCTTCTTCTTAGAAAGGGGTGCATAGTGTTTATGAGTAGCCTCAATAACATGTCTCTCGAAGCACTTTGTTTCAATACCTTGAGCCAGCTGGCTGTTAAGAGGAACGGCCAGGTCATGGGGAGTACCACCTATAAACCAACCTAGGAATTTAGTAGCTCCTGGTATTCGAGATAGACTACGTGCATTGCCTCCTAGAGCCATTACGGCTATTTTATTCTTCTTTAGCTTTTGGTGAAGTTGATTTAGAAAAGGACTTTCGGGCCTCATGTCTTCTAGTCCCTGTCCTTGGCCACCTATCCTTCCAAGCCAGGAAACGAACCTCTTAGGGAGTTTGAAGTCTTTAGCTTTCTTTATGAGCGTAGATTTAGTGTTTATCACACTAGCTCCTTTCCAGGGAGTGCCTATGGTAATAACGCCGGCTACTGTATACCCTTTGGCAGTGAGTTGGAGAGCAGTCCAATATGCCCGCAACCCCCCCTGGCTATGTCCGATCAACATAATGGGGTCTTTCTTTTCAATGTCTTTGTGTGTTCTTTTAATAAGATCCTCAACAATAGCCTTTTTTTGCTCTTCAATGGACTTTTTGGCAGTTTCTTTTTCATGGGGCTTTATCACACATGCCTCAGGAAAGGCTTCTTGCAGTTTTGCTTGTATAGCTTCAAAATCTTCAGGATTACGTCCTAGGCCATGACATAAGACGATAATACGCTCAACCTTAATATCCTTTTCTATTATCGCCTGAAGCTTTTGAGCTTTTACTATATCCTCCTCTCGCTTATTGAAGCAACTGAAAAGGCAGAGGGTGCTAAGACATAGAATAAAAAATTTGGATACTAGGGTCTTATTCATCTCCGGTTTGGACGATATCATAGCTATAGATGTAAGATAAAGGACAGAATTTTATTGTAAATAAAACTTAAGTACCTAATAATTCAATAGGAAAAGCAGGTACATAAAGGATAGTAATTGGATACGTAAGCTTTAATAAACGGTCTGAAGATAGCTGAGAGAGGAGGTAATTATAACTCATGGGAGCAAAAATCGTTCGTGGTTATCCTTCTTAGGCTATTTTAGGAGTAGTTTTCCTCTCAACAAGCTGTAAAAGACTTTTACAACATCGTGCCGTGATGGTCATGTTGTTACAAAGAGGCACAAGTCAAGCTAATACCAGAAAGGATTTCAAACGAAAACAGTGAGGTTGGAACGGACCAGCTTATGATCCGGATACCTCAAATGAAGGTGCGTGAATATGGGCCTTTAATTAGCCTAAGTTTTGGACTAATTGACAGTATGAGATTTTTTCAACTCATTTCTAATGAAATGTATCATTGCGTTCTTAGTTTTTTGACTGCTTACTAGCGAAGTTTCTTCAGGGAGGCCTTTTATGTGGCCATGAGTAGCTTCGACTATGGATCTCTTGAGATGCTTTGTTTTAATATTCTTAGCTAGTTGGCTGTTGAGAGGCAAGAGTAGGTCATTTTTCTTATCTCCTAGAGTCTGACCTAGAAGTTCACTAAGTGGTACAATATTATCGATTGACTTGTAAAGGCCACTTGCATCACCTCCTATGGCTAGTATAGAAATACTGTTTTGCTCTAGCCTTTTTTGGAGATTCTTCAAGAAAGAACTTTCAGGCCTCATGTCTTCTACCCCAGATCCTTTTCCACTTAGCCCGTCAAGCCAATTAATAAGTGCCTGAGGGGCTCCTGAGTGTTTAAGAGTCCTTTTATAATGAAGTAGCCTGTTTAACACAGGAGCTCCTTCCAAGGGAGAACCTATGGTAACAATACCAGCTACTTTATACCCAGCTTTAATCAGTTTTGGACCATCACACAGCGCTATTAGTCCCCCCTGGCTATGTCCTACCAATATAGTAGGTCGTTTTTTTTTGACGTCTTTTTCTTGCAGAGTGCTTAAAATATCTTTTGTATGTTTTTTACTTTGGTCTTCAATGGACTTTCTCTGCGTATCTGTTCGCTGGCGTGCTATTACAGAAGCTTTGGGATAGGCTGCCTTAAGGTACTCTTCTATAGATTCTAAGTCACTGGGCATTGCCCCCAAGCCATGGTACAAGACAAAAATAGGTTTAGCGCTATGCTTAGACGGCGTAATTTTTTTTTGTATTCCTGTTTCATTACCCCCTAGATTATCAAAATAATCACAGCTGGAGCAACTGAAGAGGAGAAGGGTGCCCAGACATAGGGTAGAAAACTTAGGAACTATGCTTTTGTTCATTTCTCAATTTTTTACTGGCAGGTACGTTTATAGGCCTGACTCAAACGTATAAAACAAACTGCAAAACTTCCACAAAAGTAAACTTAAATACTTGGTCAATATCGAAGAAGAGTAGGTTTTCGGAGACTAGTGGCGATCTTTCCCATTCAGGTAAGTGATCTGATGGTAGTAAAAATTGTGTAAAGGGTACTACCCAACGTTAGACAACACAAGAACAAAGGAAAACTTATCTGCAAGTAACTATCCACCCGCATGCCCAACCAAGCCGATATACTCATCACAGCCATCATCTTAAAGCTCAAGTGTGCATAGCTTAGCCAGCTACGCCGTGGCTTTTGCTCCTTTTTGAGAGAGATTGGCTTGTTGAAGTGTGGGATCAAGGGGGCGCTCCTTTTTTTTATCTGCTGCATTTTGCGGCTGTCTCAGGCTAGTTTCCTTAACAGGCCCTCCCATGGTGCACTTACCATCGAATTGGGCTCCTTCTTCAAACACCAGTTTACCAGTGATAATGTCTCCGTTGACTACGGCAGTAGGCTTGAGGGTGAGCAAACCTGCTATTTTGATGGTACCCTGCACCTTACCGCTGACTTCTGCGTTCTGGGCCATGATATTCCCTTCTACTACTGAGCTATCTGCTAATACTACTTTGGCTTTGGCCTGGATGCTTCCTCTGAAGTTGCCTTCAATACGAAGACTACCTGCTGTATTTAAATCACCCTCTAAACTTGTTCCCTTACCAATGATGTTACTAGAGTTACTGAGCTCCTCTTCGGTGATTTCTTTTTTAGCGTTGCTAAACATAATAGTGTCTAAATTTTTTCTAAAAAGTAATGAAATGCTCGGGATTTACTGCGCTACCTGCATACCAAAGCTCAAAATGCAGATGAGGCCCTGTAGAAAGTTCTCCCGAGTTACCCATAATAGCT
>JBCCWZ010000011.1:0-15538 GCA_039192615.1 Bacteroidota bacterium | reverse complement strand
GACCACAGAGGCGCCTCCGGCTGCGGTACTGAAAGTGTTGCACCAAACCATTAAGAAAGTGCAAGATGCTATAGAACGTTATGCCTTGAATACGGCTGTGAGTGCTTTTATGATTTGCGTCAATGAACTGACGGCGCTGTCCTGTCGGCATCAGGCGGTACTACAAGACTTAGTGGTGCTATTGGGCCCTTTTGCGCCGCACATGGCGGAGGAATTGTGGCAGCACCTGGGCCATGCTACCAGTGTAACACAGGGTCCTTGGCCACGCTTGGAGAAGCAGTATCTGCAGGAAGGTACGTTTGAATATCCCATCACCGTCAATGGCAAGGTGCGCGCTCGGCTATCCTTTGGGCTGGACACTTCCCGCCAAGAAATGGAGCAGCGGGTGTTGGCAGACGCTAGCATTCAAAAATGGACACAAGGCAAGCCCCCAAAAAAGGTGATCATTGTGCCCCAGCGCATTGTGAATGTGGTGGTTTAGTTATCAGCTGCTTGTATCAAAACTGGTCCAAGCGAAGACCCGTGAACCAATTGGGAAGTAATTATTGATTTGTTTTTCAGGAACATAAGTGTTACACTTGTAAAAACGGAAAAGTTATGCCTACACTTAAATCACGGGTCAATCTTACCTTAGAGCCAGAAACACTTACCCTACTAAATGGTATGGCCCAAAAAGAGCATCAATCTGTAGCGAGTATGGCCAAAGCACTGATGCTAGAGGCCCTAGAATACAGAGAAGACATAGCGCTTTCTACAGTAGCCTCTGTGCGTATGCATGAAAGCCACGCCACAGTCAAGCATAATGATGCCTGGAAGTAGCCATTATGCCATAGAGTATCTAGAGGTAGTTGTCAAGAAAGACATCAAACAGCTGCCACAGACTATTAAGTTCCGTATCAAGACAGCTATTGAGGAGCGCTTAATGACTAATCCTGTGACTTTTGGGAAGCCGCTTCGTTATAGTCTGCAAGGACATAGACGGCTGCGTGTGGGAGACTACAGAGTAGTGTATCAGATAGATACTCATAACCACATTGTAACTGTAGTGGCTATCAAGCACCGCAAGGACATTTATGCGGCACATTGAGTGTCGCACTTTCTAAAAGGTGGGACAAAGATAAAAGACCCTTAGGCTTCCTGAGCAGCGATGAAGCGCTCGGCATCCAGGGCGGCCATACAGCCTGTACCCGCTGCAGTCACGGCTTGTCTATATACAGCATCCTGGGCATCGCCAGCAGCAAAGACACCGGGAATACCTGTCTGGGTAGTGCCTGGAGTTGTTTGAATGTATCCTTGTTCATTCAGCTCTAAGTACGGGGCAAAAATGGCGGTGTTGGGCTGGTGACCTATGGCGACAAAGAAGCCTTGAATGTCCAGGGTTTGTTGGGCTTGGGTTTGGTTGTTGACCACGCGTACTCCTGCCACGGCGTCTTCACCTAGTATTTCCTCTACCTCGGTGTTCCACAATATCTCAATGTTGGCCTTGTTTATCACCCTTTTTTGCATGATGGCTGAGGCCCGCATCTTGTCTTTGCGGATGAGCATGTAGACTTTGCGGCAGATGTTAGAGAGATAGGAGGCTTCTTCTGCAGCGCTATCGCCGCCGCCGACCACGGCTACGTCTTGACCTTTGAAAAAGAATCCATCACAGATCGCACATGCAGAAACGCCTTTGCTATTGAGCCGGGCTTCTGAAGGCAGGCCGAGCCACTTGGCCGAAGCGCCGGTGGCGATGATGATGGTTTTGGCTTGGATAGTATGCTCATTGTCAACCGTTACCTGGTGGGGGTAGGAAGAAAAATCGACTGCCGTAACGTTGGCTAGGCGAATATCTGTACCAAATCGTTGGGCTTGCTGCTGAAAATCGATCATCATTTGTGGGCCTTGTACCCCCTCGGGGTAGCCAGGATAGTTCTCTACATCGGTGGTGATAGTGAGTTGGCCGCCTGGCTGGCTGCCTTGATAGAGTACAGGGTTGAGTCCCGCCCTGGCTGCATAAATGGCGGCGGTGTAGCCTGCAGGGCCTGATCCGATGATGAGTACATTGACAACTGGCTGGTCTTTCATAGGGTAATGGCTTAGCCTAAGTAGGGTTTCAAGGTATCACTTCGAGAAGAATGTCGGAGTTTTTTAATGCCTTTTTCTTTGATCTGTCGTACACGCTCACGAGTCAACTGGAAACGGGCCCCTATCTCTTCTAAAGTCATGGGATGATTCCCCCCCAGACCAAAGTAAAGCAAGATGACGTCTGCTTCTCGTTCGGTAAGCGTGGCAAGGGAGCGCTGTATCTCTTTCCGCAACGAGTCATTCATTAACTCATCATCGGGCTTCTCGTCAGAATTATTTTCTAGGACATCCAACAGGCTGTTTTCTTCGCCTTGTACAAAAGGAGCATCTACCGAAACGTGTCGGCCAGATACCTTCATGGTATCGTTGACCTCATTGACGGTCACATCGAGCACTTCAGCGAGCTCTTCTGTGGTAGGCTCTCGCTCATATTTTTGCTCTAGCTGGGAGAATGTCCTGGATATTTTATTGAGGGAGCCTACTCTATTTAAGGGCAGGCGCACAATTCTGGACTGCTCTGCTAGGGCTTGTAGGATGGATTGTCTGATCCACCATACGGCATAGGAAATAAACTTAAAGCCCCTGGTTTCGTCAAAGCGTTGGGCTGATTTGATCAGGCCAGTGTTGCCTTCGTTGATAAGGTCACTGAGCGACAATCCTTGGTTTTGGTATTGCTTGGCCACAGAAACTACAAAACGCAAATTGGCCTTCGTAAGTTTCTCGAGGGCCTTTTTGTCGCCGGCTTTAATACGCTTGGCCAAGGCTACTTCTTCGTCAGCAGTCAACAAATCTACCTTGCCAATCTCTTGTAGGTATTTATCTAATGATTGGCTTTCGCGGTTGGTGATCTGTTTGCTTATCTTCAGCTGTCTCATGGATTTGGACTTGAGGTTTTAACGAGGGCTAATGTTTTACCATACATGTAACAAAAAACATGCCACTACCCTATCGCTAAAGGGTGAGCTATTCATTCGTGGCTTCGGAGGGATTGGGTAGTAGGGCTTTGCGCGAAAGCCTGTATTTACCGGTTTTAGGATCGATCTCAATGAGCTTGACTTGTATTTCTTCTCCTTCTTCTAAAATGTCTGTCAAGTTGTCGATGCGCTCCCACTTAACTTCAGAGATGTGTAAGAGGCCATCTTTACCTGGCATAAATTCTACAAAGGCGCCAAAGTCTTTGATGTTTTTCACCTTACCAGTATATACTTCGCCTACGGTGGGTTCGGCAACGAGGGCCTTGACGTGTTCTTCTGCTTTGGTAATGGCTGCTAGGTCTGATGCAAAAAACTTGACTACGCCGATGCCTTCTTCCTCTTCGATGAGGATGGTAGCGCCGCTTTCTCGTTGTATTTCTTGGATCACTTTTCCGCCCGGCCCAATGACTGCTCCGATCATGTCTTTAGGAATTTGCATGGTGGTGATTCGAGGTACATGAGGCTTATAATCAGCTCTTGGCTGGGCCACGGCTTGGTTCATCTCGTTGAGAATGTGGAGGCGGCCGGCTTTGGACTGGGCGAGTGCCTTCTGCAAAATCTCATAGGAGAGTCCTGCTACCTTGATGTCCATCTGGCAAGCAGTAAGGCCCCGTTGCGTACCGGCTACCTTAAAGTCCATATCGCCCAAGTGGTCTTCATCCCCTAGAATATCTGAGAGTACTGCATACTTGCCTGTTTCAGGATCGGTCACTAAGCCCATAGCAATACCAGATACGGCTGCTTTGATGCGCACGCCTGCATCCATCAGGGCTAAGGAACCAGCGCATACGGTGGCCATAGAAGAGGAGCCATTAGATTCTAGAATGTCAGATACGACCCGCAGCGTGTAAGGATTGTCTGCTTCTGCAGGTAGTACCTTTTTCAGGGCTCGCATAGCGAGGTTACCGTGGCCTATTTCTCGCCGGGCAGGGCCTCTATTCGGTTTTACTTCACCGGTAGAAAAGCCTGGGAAATTGTAGTGAAGCATGAATTTGTTATAGCCGCTCAGCATCGCCCGGTCTATGAGCTGTTCGTCCAGCTTGCTGCCCAAGGTAACGGTCGTGAGCGATTGGGTTTCACCCCTGGTAAAAATGGAAGAGCCATGGGCTGAGGGGAGGTAGTCTGTTTCTATCCAGATGGGTCTTACTTCATCGAGCTGCCGGCCGTCTAAGCGAACGCCTTCGTTCAAGACTACGTCTCGCACTGCTTTTTTCTCTATTTCGTGGAAGTATTGTTCAAGCAAGGCTATATCGATCTCATGGTCTTCGGGTAGGCTTTGTAGATAAGTCTGTTTGACGGCCTGGAAGGCTTCTTTGCGTTGCTGCTTGTTGTTGATTCCTTGTTGCGCCACGGCATAAACCTTGTCATACAGGGCTTTGAATGCGGTTTCTTTCCAGGCTGGAGCGGCTTGTGCTGGCGTTTCTTTAGAATTTGCTTTTTGCTTTCCTACAGCAGCCGCCAGTTCTTCTTGCACCTGACAGTGGGTTTTGATGGCTTCGTGGGCAAACTGTATGGCAGCGACCATCTCCTCTTCCTGTACTTCATTCATTTCTCCTTCTACCATGAGGATACTCTCTTCTGTAGCTCCCACCATCAAGTCAATGTCCGCCTTTTCTAAGGCTTTGGGGGTTGGGTTGATGCACAATTGGCCTTCTACCCTGGCTACGCGCACTTCAGAGATGGGCCCTCCGAAGGGGATGGAAGAGACGGCGAGGGCTGCAGAGGCAGCAAGGGCCGCCAAGGCATCGGGTAGCACGTCTTCGTCAGCAGATATTAAGGAAATATTGATTTGTGTCTCTGCTGTGTATTCTTTGGGAAAAAGAGGGCGGATAGCACGATCGACCAGACGGGCTACGAGCACTTCATGGTCTCCTAGTCTTCCTTCTCGGCGGAGAAAACTTCCTGGAATTTTTCCTGCTGCTGCGAATTTCTCTTGGTAGTCTACATAGAGGGGTAAAAAATCGATGCCTTCTGCGGCTTCTTGCTTAGCGACTACGGTGGCGAGCAACATGGTGTTGCCCATGCGTACTACTACGGCACCATCGGCCTGTTTAGCTAGCTTTCCTGTTTCAATCGTAATGGTTCGGTTATCAGCAAGTTGTATTGTCTTTGTTGTGAGTTGCATGTTCGTTCGATCTATTATTTTGGATGCTTTAGGTGTGGGAAGGGCCTTGAGGGCTGGAAGTATAGGGAGGGCGTTTAGCACTTCCAAAGCCTGCACTAGGCTTTGGAAGGCTTCACACACGCTATTTTCTTAGGCCAAGACTAGCTATAGCTGCTCGGTAGCGCGCTAGGTCTTCTCGTTTTAGATAGGCTAGTAAACGTTTGCGTTTACCTACCAACTTAGTCAGCCCTAGCCGAGAGGCGCTGTCTTTTTTGTGGGTTTGCAAGTGTTGGGTGAGGTACTTGATTCTATGTGTAAAAAGGGCCACCTGCGATTCTGTAGATCCTGTATCTTGGGCTGATTTTTGGGCGCCAAACTCTTGGAATAAGCTGGCTTTTGCTGCTTGGGTTAGTTTCATTCTTGTTGCTTGTAGACTATTGGATAATAGCGCTGAAGTTAGGAAGAAAACTAGAGATGCGCAACCTGCTGATAGCGCTGTGTTGACCTTTGGAGCCTCTAAACTTATGTGGAAGCTTTGTGCGCATCAGTTACGGGGGCGGCTGAGTAGACGACGAGCTTTGCTTAGCTGCTTTTTGATTCTTCCGAACATTACCATATAAAAGTCAGCTTCTAATAGCCTGGCATCTCTGTAGGCCTGGATCAAAAAGAATAGCCCGAAAGGAAGCAGAAACCCATTAGCTAGCCAAGCCCCGCTGAAAGTATCGATCATCCCTGCTATAGCCCATTTTTCTCCCAGCATTTCAAGAATGTAATGGCCTACTATTAATATGGTAGAAATCAGTAGGGGAATGCCTAAGCCTCCTTTCTTGATGATAGCACCTAGGGGAGCTCCTATAAGAAAGGCAACCAAACATGTCACGGCCCAGGCCATCATCTGGTACCGCTCTAGCTCATACTTTCTAATCTCTCCTTCTAAGCGTTTCTGCTTACCTTTTTGTAATGCCACTTCACTTCTCAGCTCCCTGGCTTGCTCTAAGGCTTCGCCATAAATATGCGCTAAATCTGTTGCCTTGTACAACCCCGGACTGGAATTACTTGTCTGGGATTGATCTTGCGACTGTTCGACATAGGCCTTGAATTGCAAGATGTTGGCTGCGGCTGGTAGGACTACTTGTGCTGCTGCCTCAGTGCTTTTAGGAGTTGCCATATCTCGTAATGCTTTGGCTTGTAAAGACTGCTGGGCTACCTGTATTGCTCCTTTCATAACTCTCACATCAGCAGCTAGCTGGCGAGCATTTTTTGCCATGCGATGATGCGAAAACTGCCCCTTCTTCCTCTTCATCTTAAAGGAGTCTAGATCAAAAATCAATTTCTGGGCTTTAAAGCTACTTCGATAGAACGGAGGCACAGCGCGTTCTGGCCCCTCAGGGGTGCTGGCTGGGGCAGGTTCTTCTACATAATTATGGCCATCAAACAGCTCTAGTACTAAATACGATTCGTCATGGATGGTATACAGCTCACCGGACTCAGCCATGGTCAGCGATACATTGCCCCTATTCTGGGTATGATCGTAGATCATAATGCCTTGTAAGCTCTTTTTATCATCTAGCTTTTTACGGATTTTGATGCTGTAACCAGGTAGGCCATCATAAAAAGCGCCTTCTTTAATGGCTAGGGAGGGCTTCTTTTGGGGCAGGTCATACAGCAAGTCGAATGCACTGGACTGAGCGTAGGGGGCTACATAGCTGTTAGAAAAAAAAGCAAGGATACTGAACAAAAAGACGACTCCAAACGACGGCAGCAGTACCCGGGGCAGTGAGATACCAGCACTCTTCAAGGCAGTAAGCTCATGGTGTTCTCCAAGCCCCCCCATGGCCATCATAGAGGCAACAAGCGAGGCTAGGGGAAAAGCTTGTTTAATGGCTATAACAGTGAAGTAAGAGGCTAATTGAGCGTAGATAGACCAGCCTAAGCCTTTCCCGATCAGCTCCCTGAAGTAGATCAGAAAAAATTGCATTAAAAGCACAAAAAGGCCCACACAAAAAATAAGGGCAAATAGCCTCAGAAAAGCATTAATAACGAGCTTGTCAATTTGCTTCATTGTGTGTTGGGCTTTGAACGGTATAGGCCAAAAATCTGACAAAATATTCATATCGCCAATGGCGCTTTGGAACAGATTTCGTATTATGCGCCCATTTCTGGCGAGGTAGCTCAGGTGGTTAGAGCGTCGGATTCATAACCCGGAGGTCGAGGGTTCAATTCCCTCCCTCGCTACTGATGCTAATTAGCAGGCTACTTGACCACCAAGTGGCCCCAAATTTGGCTGGTGTTTATGAGAGTTGACATCATTACTTGTTTGCCTCAGCTTTTAGAAAGCCATTTTTCCCACTCCATTCTCCAACGTGCGATCAGCCGACAGAAAGTGGCGATCCATGTACATAATCTCAGGGACTATGCGACTGACAAACACCGCCGAGTAGATGACCAGGTGTATGGGGGCGGGGCAGGCATGTTGCTCCTTATAGAGCCTATTGCAAGCTGTATTCATACACTGAGCGCTGCAAGAAACTACCAAGAGATTATATACATGGCTCCAGACGGCGAGCTTCTGACCCAGGGAGTGGCTAATGCGCTGTCTTTGCAAGGTAATCTGATGATTTTGTGTGGTCATTACAAGGGTGTAGACGAGAGAGTTCGGGAACACTTGATTACCAGAGAAATTAGTATCGGCGACTATGTCTTGACAGGGGGGGAGCTAGCAGCGGCGGTCTTGGTGGATAGCATGGTGAGACTGTTGCCGGGCGTTTTATCAGACGAAACTTCTGCATTGACCGATTCTTTCCAAGATGGGCTCCTGGCGCCGCCTGCTTACACCAGGCCCGCCAACTTCCAAGGCATGGAGGTGCCCCCTGTATTGCTATCGGGTAATGCACAAGCCATTCAGCAGTGGCGTTACGAAAAGGCTTTGGAGAGAACACAACAGCGCAGGCCGGCCCTGTATCATAGCGATGATCGTGTATTGGGGGAAGAGTAAGGGACATCGTATGTCTATGCTATTTCCAGCTTGCCCAGCTGTGTGGCATGGTGTGGGAAGCTGTCCTAAGAGCTTCTTAAAATCACTGACACTTGATTGTTAGTGAGCGCTTTTTATGTGATTGTTGTACTCTTATTTGTACAGAGAAATAATTGGTTTTGAAAAATTCAAATAATATCAACATAAGAGATTACAACAAAATCATCGACTCACTAGCGGTGCAATGCATCAAAGCCAGGCACATTCGGGTTCTCCAAGCCCTGACTATTGACAGCTTTTATGATGTCGAGAATATTGTAATCCTTCCCAACAAAGGAACGATCAGCTACACACAGGCTGGAGCGCAGCAGCAGGTAGCCCCGGGAGAGATGCTGTTTATTCCTGGCGGCCAACCTATCACCATCACCTACGGGCGTAATAACCCTCTCCAATTAGACCAGGAGGCTTTTACAGATGACCATCAGCGGTACTTCCAGGCTATGGCAGCCCCTGATTTGGAGGGGCAGTTGGAGAACTTCAGTTATATCACTTTTGAGGCCAAGCTCTTGGAGGCAGTCAATTTTTTTACCTCGCTGGCTATCCCCCCATTTATTATCAAAGACAATGCGCACCTGAGCAATACGCTCAAAAGTATTTTACTAGAAAGTAGCGCTGCGACGATAGGGAATGCTAGGATGGTCCAAACTTATACAGAACAGCTTGTTATTGAAATAGTGAGGCACCTCATTGCTAACCACCTTTTTACTGACAACCTAATTACGCACAGCCATTACTTCAAAGACCCCCGGCTCATCAAGCTCCTTCATTACATCAGAGACAACCTAGGAGGCAATTTGTCTAACCGAAAATTAGCCGCCGTGGCCCATGTTTCGGAAGATTATGTAGGGCAATACTTCAAAATGCTTATTGGCATCAATCCCCAAGACTATATTGAATTCCAGCGCATGGAGCGGGCAGTAAAGTTGCTCAGCACTACACAGAAAAGTATCCGCGACATTGGCCAGGAGGTAGGCTTCAAAGACACCGCTTACTTCTGTCGCAGATTTAGGATGCGGTTTGGTATCCCGGCCGGAAAAATGCGTAGAAAAGCAAGTTTCAGTATTTAGGCAGGCCAATAACTACTCTGCTCCTTGAAAAGGCTATCTTACTCAGAGAATAGACAGGCTTTGCACTCTCGGGATGTAGGTAGAGCAAGTATTTGGTACTACCCAGGTCAGGTGCTAGTCTTGACCCAACCAGCGCACCAACAAGAGCAGCAATAGAAAGGCCACACAGCCGCCTGAAACCCACAAAAAGCCTTGGTAGCTACTGCCTAGCAGGACGTTGAGGTACAGGGCTAACGCGCCTAGACCAAAAAGCAAGGCAATTTGTAATAGCCCTATGATCAACAGTAGTATAGCTACCTTGAGGGCCCAGGCCCGCAGCTGTTTTCTAAACTCTTCCTTAAAGTTGTAGGCCCTTTTGAACAACAGTTTGAGCAGTCCTTGGGTCAAGAGCTCGGCCCCTAGCAGCCGAAAAAGTATTTTTTGGAGACGCATAGATCGTAACGGTTAGGTCAATGCCTACAAGATAGCAGGAATACCTCATTTATGGCCTGCCTCAAAGAGTTGTTGCTTTTCAGTAGGGGTCAAGCTTTCATAGCCCGAGGCAGCTACCTTATCTAAAATCTCGTCTAGCTGCGCTTGTGTTACCAGCGCCTCAGGTTTTTGCTCAGGGCCTGCAGCAGGCACGCGGTGAGTCACTTTCCAAGCCCGTCGAACCCTCCAAAAGCGAGCCCAACGCTGACGCAGGCCAGCGTAGCCATATACTTGCTTGACGTAGCTATAGCCGAGCAGGGCACCCCCTAGCTGTGCAATACTGGTAGCAGGATCCGTACCTGACAGATCAAACAAAGAGAGAAGCACTAAAAAGCCGACGATATGCTTGAGTTGGATGGGCCCGAAGAGTAAAAAAGAAAATGAAAGCTGGGGGGCTAGGGTAGCGGCAGCGGCTAGGACTGCATATAAGCTGCCTCCCAGACCGAATAGGCGTGTGGGGGTGCTTTGCAAATGGGGCGATACTTGATAGAGCAGCAGAAAGAAGCTGCCGCCTACCAGGCCACCCAGTAGATAGAGGGCTACTAAGTGCCTACTGCTTAAAAGGTTGACTACAACGCGCCCTAGGGTGTAGAGCAAGAGCAAGCCCCAAAGCGTGGTGGTAAAAGAAGTATGGATCCAGGTGTGGGTAAGTAGAGACCAGGGCTGGTGTAGGTAGGCGCCCCAGGGACTGGGGAGGGACAAGGCTTGAATCAGGGCGGTGTAAACCTGGGCCTGACCGGCTAGCAAAAGTGCGATTTGGAGCAGGCGAAGACTGAAAAAACTCCCTCCGACGAGCAAGAGCAGAGAAACTAGTCCCTGCTCTTGGGGTAAAAAATGGCTTCTAATCCACTGCACAAATTCGCTAATCATAAGCGGTAGTAAGCTAGGTCCAATTTAGCCTCTGCGAAAGAGACCTCCTTTTTTAGGTTCCTTTGTTACTGTATCCTCTGCCTTTACCTTTTTTATTCTAAAGATATAAAGTGTGTAGTCGGGAAATTCTGCTCTGTAAAAGAAGACAGCGTGACGTTGTTTGCTATTAGATCTAACTAATGTTGTTTTAGGTTTGAACTTGCTTTTTTCTACCTCTAATTTTTGATTGTAGGGAGGCACCCATAAAAATGCTTTTGGCTTTCCTTTCACTCCCGGCTCCTTCTTTATTTTGCTTTCTTTTTTCCAACAACTCCCTTGGGAGGTGGTAACTTGTAGTCTATCGTCTTGTATATATGTACCATAATGTTCTTTGTTTTTAGTTAATCCCCTTATTGTCGGCTCTATATATTGAGGGAGGGTAATCACGTCCCCGATACTGCACTCTTGGGACTCTTGGTCGATCAGGAATACACCCCACCTTTGATTGTCTCCTTTTGCTAGTGCATTGCTAGGGTCCTCAATTTTAAAACTCATTTTGTCTGGCTTAAGAGTAAAGTTGAATTTTATCTTATCAATAGCTTCGTCATGGTGTAGCGTATTCTTGGGTGGTAAGAATACGTTTATACTTTTGTTGTCCTCATGATCACAAATAGCAATGTAAGGCGATACTTCTTTGGCTTTGTTAACTTTCACGTCTGCTACTCTGTATTCACGATCACTACTGGGGCTAGCGCTCTCCGGCTTCCCCGATATGTCATATAGGGCGTGCCCACTTCTTAGTGTGATTTTCTGATTTTCTGTGTCATGTAGTATATCATAATTTGATGCCAGTATGCTGTAAATATCTTTACGTAGGGATTGCTTAGCTTGATCTTTGTCAGAAGCGCTATCTTTATATCCAAGAGATTTGTAATAAGGCCAATTTCCGAATTGGGATACCTGGCTATCTACAGAAAAAAGATATTGGACTCTGTGCTCTCCTTCACGTCTATAGACACAGATAGGGTTTGGATCCCCATCTCTTATCTTGTCATGAAAAATGAAGGGTACTTTGTCAGATACGTAGTACAAAGTATTTTCAAAAAGTTTCTTATATTTTCCTAAGCGTGCACTGAAAACATCGTAATTATCAGTATGTGTCTTTTCGTTCAATATTTTTTGTCCTTTGGCAATTATTTCTTGGCCTTCTTGTTGTAATTTTTTGCTAAGCTTATTGTTTTTTGCTTTATCATTAAGCATCTCTTCAGTGATATTTTGCAATTTTTCTATCTCTCTCACATCTTCATTGTCGATAAGTTGTTTACTGAATTTTAGTCTCAACGCTTTATTTGCCTGCTCGCCAAGATTTTCATGGGCTTGGCTACTCTTGCTAAGATCTTGTATTGCGGCTGTTACTTCTCCGACTTCTTTTGGATCTACCTTATCGCTATTTATAGCGTTTATCATAGCTTCTAGCACCTCCCTCGTAGCCTGCCTGATTGCATCACGCAGCTTCTTAAGGCTTTGGGACAGGCGCTCTGCCTCTTCTTCTTTAATAATCTGTTGATTCTTCAGCTTATCAACGATTTCTTTAGATAGCTCGTCATTGTCTTGTTCGAGCTTTAGTAGTGCAGGGGTAACGGCGACCACCTTGGCCTCTTCTGGAGTAAGTTTTCGTTCTGAGATAGTTTTTTCTAATGTAATTTTATCTTGGGGATTAAGTTGTTTTTTATCTCGTATCTGCGATAATTGTTCGTTAACTTTTTTTAGCCTTTTGGTTAAATTACTTTGTATTTTTCTTTGCTCAGGGGTGAGGTCTTTTTGGAGAAAGAGTTCTCTAGTTCTTACTGACGCTTTTCGGCATCCATTAAAGGAGCTACCAACGACGATATACAAAAGCAGATAAAGGGCAGGAAGTAGATACTTATACTGTTTCATAATCAATTATAGAGATGTGTCATAGAAATTGTTTTCGAATGCAAAATTCGAAAACAAAATTTATTTTTCCTAGCATTTATGGGCTAGACTACCAAAAGACCACCTCAATCGGTTCGCTGGCTTGTAGGTGTGCTTGCAAGCGGGCACTGACTTGGCTTTTTTGGAGCTGTAGGGATTGGCGTAGTGGGGCAGAACTGAGCTGTACAAAAAATTTGTCTGCTTTGTAAAAGGTTCGGAGGGTTCTTTGCTGGACGGCCGCCGGCATGATGGCTTGCCAGGCACCAGCCAGGGCTGCAGCTGTTAGCTTGTGTTTGTACGGCGATTGTTGCTGCATCTGTTGTATCAACTCTTGTAGGGACTGCAAGGCGTTTCGTTTTGGGGGTGGACACCGCAAGGTAAGCAATTGGGCTAGGGCTAGCACCGTCTTCTATCATGTATTTGCGCTATCTTTAGGGCTCCACTACTGCTAGGCGCGTATTGGCCAGACAAGCCTAAGCACTAGGCTGCGTTAACATCTGCAGCATTCGATATGCCTGTTATGCCTTTGTCTTTTCAAACTTTCAAGCTCAACAAGCAGCTGCACCAGGCCCTCGGCGAGGCGGGCTATACGGTGCCTACGCCTATTCAGCAAAAAGCCATTCTACCAGGCTTAGCGGGGCGTGATGTACTGGGCATTGCGCCTACTGGCACGGGCAAGACGGTGGCTTATTTGGTGCCCTTGCTCATGCAGCTTAAGTATGCTGTGGGTATGCAGCCCAGGGGGCTGATTTTAGCGCCGAGCAAAGAGCTGGTTATGCAGATTGCTGACCACCTGGCGGTCTTGGCTAAGTATACAGATTTGCGCTCTGCTTGCCTTTACGGAGGCACAGGGCTTATTCAACAGTGCCAGGCTGTGAGCCAGGGGGTCGATCTCTTGGTGGCTACGCCTGGTAGGCTGCTTGATTTGTACCACCGTGGTGCCTTCCAGCTGCGGACTGTCAGGTATGTAGTCCTCGACGAGGCTGATAAGCTCCTTGCCCTGGGCTTCTTGCCCCAGCTGCGGGCCATTCTGGATCTGCTACCGCCCAAAAGGCAGCATTTTTTATTTTCTGCTACCATGCCTGCCCTGGCCATGCAGCAGGCCGAAGAGTTTGTGGGCTGGCCTGTCAAAGTCATGGTGGCCCCCCAAGCCACGCCTGCAGCCACCGTCCGTCAGCAATGCTACCACGTCCCTAACATAGCCACCAAAGCCCGGCTGTTAGCCTTGTTGCTTACCGATGCTGCGGCTTTTCACAAGGTGCTGGTCTTTACGCGTACTCGCCAAGCTGCCACGCAGGTGGCGCATTTTCTTCAGCGCAAGGCCACTGGTGAGGTACGGGTCATCCATGCCAACAAAGGCCAAAACACGCGGATTCATGCCTTGGCTGCTTTTCGAGCAGGGACTGTACGCATTTTGGTGGCTACGGAGGTGGCTGCCCGGGGCATCGATGTTAGCCAGGTCAGTCATGTCATCAACTTTGAAGTGCCCACGTGGCCAGCGGAGTATGTACATCGTATTGGCAGAACAGGTAGGGCTGCCCACCCGGGCCAGGCTCTTACCTTTGTCAACCCTGCCGAAGTCTATTACCTCCAGCAGATTGAGAAGCTGATTCACCAAAAGATTCCTGTGCTTCCCTTGCCGCCTGCCCTGGTGGTCACGCCTACTCCTTTTGAGGAGCGGCAAGCGATGGCGCGTGTTTTAGATAGGCAGCGACAAAAAGAAGATCCTCACTATCAAGGGGCTTTTCATGCTAAAAAGAAGCAGCGGCCGAAACGTGCCAAAAGATGAAATTAGTGCAGATGGTGGCTCTGAATAGAGTGAGTAATCTGGTGTACTGCGGCGCTCCCTTGACTTACTACCTCACCCTGTTCGCTAGCGGTTTCAGCGTGACTAAGAAGTGGGGCTATCATGCAGTCGATTAATGACCCAATAAGCAGATTTTTCAATCAAAAAATGTAAGATGTACCTGGGGCCGGGGTCGAACCGGCACGGTATTGCTACCATTGGTGTTTGAGACCAACGCGTCTACCAATTCCGCCACCCAGGCAAAACTTTTTTGCGCTCAGGCCAAGATTGCAGCACCTATTTGTAACCAAGCGAGGTCGCGAGTGGATTCGAACCACCGTAAAAGGTTTTGCAGACCTCTGCCTAGCCACTCGGCCACGCGACCTTGGTGCATATTGGTGGAGGGGCCAACTGTATGCCTCTCCAACACTTATTCAGTGCTTGCTGCGTCTCCTTCTATTTGTTCCTTGAGGTTAGCCAGGGCCTCTATATCTCCCAAAGTAGATTTTTCTGCGGCTATCAGGCTACCACTACGTTTCGAAGAGTTGGCTTTGCTTGGCTGCTCCTTGGGAGGGGTTGAGAAGGTGGCTGTATGCGACAGCACGATTCTTTTGTTGGCTTTGGAGAATTCAATGACTTTCAAATCAAGTTCCTCGCCTACCATTGCTTCTTGGTTATTTTTCTTAGCCAGGTGGCGTTTAGGGATAAACCCTTCTAGCTCATGGGGTAGGAGTGCCAATGCACCTTTTTCTATTTTTTTGGTGATGGTTCCTTTGTGGACTGAGTCTAGTTGAAATTCCTCTTCGTAAGTATCCCAAGGGTTTTCTTCTAGCTGCTTACGCCCTAAGGCTATTCTTTTGTTTTCTTTGTCGATCTCTAGTACTATGGCCTCTACGGTATCTCCTACTTTTAATACTTCAGAGGGGTGATTGACTTTTTGAGTCCAAGACAAGTCTGACACGTGGAGTAGACCATCAATGCCTTCTTCTAAGGCTATAAACACCCCAAAGTGGGTCATGTTCCGAACTGCCCCTTGGTGCTTAGTACCTACTGCATACTTTTCTAGTAGGTCTGGGCTCGCCCAAGGATCACTCGTAAGTTGCTTGATACCTAGGGACATTTTCTTGGCCTCCCGGTCTATGGTCAGTACGACGGCCTCTACCTCATCGCCTACCTTGATTAAGTCTCTGATATTGTGTGGGTATTGTGACCAGGACATCTCGGAGATGT
>JBCCWZ010000010.1:0-15977 GCA_039192615.1 Bacteroidota bacterium | reverse complement strand
GAGGGGGGGTAATCTATGATAAGTTCGTATTAGAGTTGCGTTATCCCATTACTTCCAATAACTATACCTCTATTTATACCCTTGCCTTTGCTGAAGGGGGTAATACTTGGGCTTATTACAAAGACTATAATCTGTTCAACCTGAAGAGATCAGCAGGAGTAGGATTCAGAGTATATTTGCCCCTTATTATTGGCACTACTATCGGTTTTGATTGGGGCTACGGCTTTGATAGAAAGCCTGACTATAAAGAAAAAGATAAGCTGAAGCTTCACATTTCTATAGGAATAGGCTCACGGTAAGTAATATGACTATATAAACCATAGCGCAAAGCGCTCGATAGAATAATAATTCGCTAACAAAAACCTCAAATACCATGCAAAAAATATTTTTCCTAGCCTTGACCTTAGTCACTCTTTTGTTTGGTCCAGAAGCCCAAGCAGTATCAGCTGATAAGCAGGTGCTACCCTTAAAGATTGGTTACACCAATGTAGAATATATCTTCGACCTTTTACCTGAGAGAAAAAAAATTGAATCTGAGTATGCAAGTTTTGAAAAGCAGCTTGGCAACCAAATGCAAACCAAGTACGGGGAATTCCAGCAAAAATTGAAGGCTTTTCAGCAAGGCCAGGAGACCATGAAGGAGGCAGTAAGAAATAAAAAACAATTAGAGTTACAGCAATTAAATAGGAGCCTAGAGCAGCTACAGGTAGAGTCCCAAGAAAAATTAGCCAAAAAGCGAGCCAGTCTGTTCAACCCCTTGTATGAAAAAATACAAAGCAAGATCAAAGAAGTTGCTAAAGAGAATAGCTACACACACGTATTTAGTGCTAACCCAGGAGGGATACCTGTACTACTTTATGCCAGTGAGGAACATGATATTTCTAAACTAGTTTTGAAAAAACTAGGCATCAGCCCAGCTAAGCATAAAAAAAAGAAGTAGAAGCTTATTGAAAAAAAGCTAGGCATTGCTGTGCCTAGCGCATCAGCCTCTATTAAAGATGAGAAACATACGACACCAGGGCCACAGAACAGCTGCCATTAATGATCATCAGCATGTTACGTAAAACTGTACTGCTAGTACTCCTAGGAGGTGCTCTATTACTGGCACTAGGCGCAATCAGGTGGGCTATGCATGCCAGGCAAAGCCAATCCACTGACAGCCAACCTGTGGCCCGTGTATACAATCAATATCTTTATAAAAATGATCTAGAGCACCTGATTAAAGAGACAAACAGTGCCGAGGATACCGCCAAGATCGTAGAAAAATACATCCAGCGCTGGATATCTAAGCAGCTGTTGCTTGCCGAGGCAGAAGCTCACAGTGAGTACAACAAAGCAGATATTGAACGTAGAGTCCTTGACTATCGCAATACGCTGTTAGTCCATGACTTTATTGAGCGGCTGGTCAGTACACAACTCAACAAGGAAGTATCAAAGGAAGAGATAGCAAGCTATTATCAAGCGCATCAGGAAGATTTCGTATTACGATCCAACATCTTCAGAGGCAGATTCATCATCCTTCCCAAAAATGCACCTCGTAGAGCCCAGCTACGCTCGCTCATCATGGGAAGAAATAACAAACAACTTGAGGCACTTAAAAGTTACTGCCTGCAGTTTGCCCACAACTATGCCTTAGACGAGACTGTCTGGCTGCCATGGGATGAACTTGTTCAAGGTACCTCTTTAAAAAATGCCCGAAACAAAGCCAGACTCTTGGGTAAAGGGAAGCTACTGGTAACTAGCGGCGCCGACCAACGCTATTACTTCAAGATCGATGAATATAAGCGGGTAGGCGATGTAGCCCCCTTAGAGTTTGTCAGCGATCAGATTGTCGACCTTATTATCTACAAAAGAAAGATAGACTTGGCTAAAAAGAGCAAACAAGACATCCTTCAACAAGCAAAGAAAAATAACAACTACGTTATCTATGAACATTAAACAAAGCTGCTACCTGATAAGCTTATGCTTAGTCCTACCCTACTTGGCTCAGGCACAGCCCGCCCCAGTCACGTTGATAGACAAGATTGTGGCCAAAGTTGATGGAAAGATTATTCTGCAATCAGAACTAGAGGCTGACTACCAGCGATACCTGCATCAAGGGGGGCAAGAGGTACCCAACCTCAAGTGCAAGGTACTGGAAAACCTGATCGTCAACAAAGCCTTGCTATCCAAAGCCCAACAGGAAGGGACAGTAGTAAAGAATGAGGAGATTGACCAAGAACTTAGCCGAAAAATGCAGTACCTAGTGCAACAAGCTGGCTCAGAGGCAAGTTTGGCCCAGTACTGGGGTAAGTCTATCGCAGAGATTAGAAGCGAGCTACAAGAAAAAATCAAAGAGAATCGTACGTTAGAAAAAATGCGTATGAAGATCATCAAAGAGATTGCCACCACGCCCCAAGAAGTAAAAACCTTCTTTGAAACCCTGGCCGACCAAGAGATACCCTATTACCCCACTGAAGTAGTAATCCGACAAATCGTACAATACCCAAAAGCCAGCCAACAAGCAAAAAGCACCCTAATAGACCAGCTCAAAGCCCTGAAAGTGCGCCTGCAAAACGGAGAAAGCTTTGAAACCCTGGCCCAAACTTACTCCCAAGACCCAGGCTCTGCGCCCCAAGGAGGCGAACTAGGCTTTTGGCGATTGGGCGAGCTAGCGCCTAACTATGAGGCAGCTGCTCTAGCACTCCAGCCAGGTGAGGTATCTGAACCCATAGAGACGCCATTCGGCATTCACTTAATTCAGCTCATTACCCGAGAAAAAGACCGGTACAACAGCCGTCATATCTTACTCAAACTCCAATCAGAAGCAATTGATCTAGAAGCTACCAAAGCCTCCCTGGCACAGTTACGTGCTTCTATCTTAGCCGGTAAGCTGACGTTTGAAGAGGCTGCCAGAGCTTCTTCTGAGGATACCTCTACGGCTTCTATTGGAGGGTTGCTGACTGGAGAGCGGGGGGAGATAAGGCAGGTAATTGATAATTTGCCGCCAGACGTATTCTTTGTAGTAGAGCAGCTGGAGTCAGGCAACATATCTGACCCTGTGGTATTTAGCGCGCCTGATAACCGAGAGGCGGTTAGGATACTGCTCCTAGAGGAAAAAATAGCGCCCCATCAGGCCAGCCTGGCCCAGGACTATGCAAAAATACAGAAGCTTTTACTCAATAAAAAGCGAGCAACCGCGCTCCAAGCTTGGTTTGAAGACGTGCAGCAAAGTGCCTCCATCGAGATAGCCCCTGAGTACCAAGAGTGTGAACTACTAAAATAAGCCAACAACCTTTCCTCATAGCGGCTCCTAGCAAGCTACTTACTTGATAACCCCTTAGCTACCTTAAGTCATGCCAGACGTAGTACCTTTTTGCTAATGGAACCCTGAAAACATTCATTAACCACGGGACATGTATTAAGTTGTAGGCCATGGTAACTAAAACACTAGGAAGTGCTGTTTATGGCGTCAGTGCCTCGATGATCTCCATTGAAGTAAGCATCGTCAAAGGCACCCACTTTTTTATGGTAGGACTCCCTGACAACGCCGTCAAAGAAAGCCAACACCGCATCGAGTCAGTCCTCAAACACATTGGTTGCGAAATGCCTCGGCAACGCGTCATTGTCAACCTAGCCCCAGCAGACATCCGCAAAGAAGGCGCCTCCTACGACCTGCCTATTGCCCTCTGTATCCTACACGCCTCCCAGCAGTTTCATTTTGAAGACCTAGAGCACTACGTCATCTTAGGAGAGCTCGCACTCAATGGTACACTACGCCCCATCAAAGGCGCTTTACCCATTGCCATTGAAGCCCGCAAAAGACAATACAAGGGACTCGTACTACCCCAAGAAAATGCAGCCGAGGCTGCCATCGTCAATGACCTAGACATCATCGCAGTACAGCATATCCAAGAAGCCATCGACTTTTTTGCCGGCACTCAAACCATCACCCCTACTACCATAGACACGCGCGTGCTGTTTGAACACAATATCAGTGAGTACGAGTTAGACTTTGCCGATGTACAAGGACAAGAAAGCATCAAACGGTCTTTAGAAATTGCTGCTGCCGGCAGCCACAATGTCATCATGATTGGCCCTCCAGGAGCCGGTAAGACCATGTTAGCCAAGCGTATTCCCACCATTTTGCCCCCTTTTACCTTAGAGGAAGCCTTAGAAACGACTAAGATTTATTCGGTCATTGGTAAGCTGGGCAAGCAAGAGGGCTTGATGGCTACCCGACCCTTTCGTGCACCCCACCATACCATCAGCGATGTGGCGTTGGTAGGAGGTGGCAGTATCCCCCAGCCAGGCGAGATATCCCTGGCACATAATGGGGTTCTTTTTCTAGACGAGCTGCCCGAGTTCCGAAGGGCAGTACTCGAAGTCATGCGTCAACCCCTCGAAGAGCGCCAAGTAACGATCTCGCGGGCCAAGATTGCCGTTGATTTTCCTACCAGCTTCATGCTCATTGCCAGCATGAATCCCTGTCCTTGTGGCTATTATAACCACCCCACCAAAGAATGTGTGTGCGATGCGGCCACGGTAAGGCGCTACCTGAACAAGATTAGTGGCCCCTTGCTCGATCGCATTGACTTACATGTAGAAGTAACACCTGTTTCTTTTGATCAGATGACGGCCCGTAGGCCCACAGAAAAGAGCGCGGCCATCAGAGAGCGAGTCGTCAAAGCCCGGGCCATCCAGCAGCAACGCTTCCAAAACTCTAAAGACGTTCATGCCAACGCCATGATGTCTTCTACCATGGCCAAAGACGTTTGTAAAATTTCCAAAGCAGGTCAGAACCTACTTAAAGCCGCCACCGAAAAACTAGGGCTCTCTGCCCGGGCCTATGACCGTATCCTAAAAGTAGCGCGTACCATTGCTGACCTGGCTGGCGATGAGGCCATTAAAGAGGAGCACTTAGCAGAAGCGATTCAGTACCGTAGCCTAGATCGAGAGGGATGGGGTGGGTAGTTGGTGAGTCTACCCTATATTGGCACACTCAAGGCAATAGATCACTAATCTTTTAGAAAGAAACTGAATAGACTCAAAAGAGTGCATATGATTTCCTTATCTTCAAGGTCCAACTCGTAGCCCATGAATTAAGATTAGGCAGAGGATAGTCCAGAATCATTGAGAAGTATTGTCTACCAAAACGGGACAAATAGAATCCTACATCCATAAAATTTCATCAAGTACATTACGTATGAGTACAAAAGTCTATAGGGCCACCAGCTTAAGTATACTATCTGCCATCTTATGTTCACATGGACTTTGCTGCATTGTTCCTGGCTTAGCATTCATTTCAGGGGCTACGCCCGTTCTTGCATGGATAGCGCCTATCAAGCCCTATCTTGCCATCATTAGTGTTACTACGCTAGGATTTTCTTGGTATCAAAAACTAAGGCCCAGGAAAAAGAAACAGACCCAATGCTGTGATCATCCGCAAAGCTTCTGGCACTCCAAAACATTTTTAGGTATCGTAACAGTTGTTGTATTAGCTACCCAAGTACCTCCATATCTTCAAAGTAAGCTCTACGGTGAAACCCGTAAAAAATGTTGTGAAACTCACCAACAGGACTGCTGTAAAGCCAAGAAATAGAACCTAGCAGTTCTAAGTATACTTAGAAGCAAGGCTCCGTTGTCCTGAGTTGGCAACCTAGGATTGATTAATTACTCGATAACAATCAGGTAATAATTTTTCTTGCCTTGTTGCACCAGGAGGTATTTCTCCTGTAACAGCTTGCTATCATATTTTTGATGTGGATCAGTGACCTTGACTTTGTTAATGCTTACGCCACCTCCTTGAATCATGCGGCGAGCCTCCCCTTTAGACTTGAAGATAACACCTTCGGTAGCAGTCGTGACTAGCGTTAGCACATCGTCGATCGTCTTCCATATTTCCTTGCTCAAGGTTACCCGTGGCACATTGGCAAAAACCGTCAACAAATCCTGCTCACTCAACACTTGGATATCTTCTTGCGTTGCATTGCCAAAGAGAATACTCGCTGTTTGAGCTGCCTGTGCATAAGCCTGCTCCGAATGCACTATGGTCGTGAGTTCTTTCGCAATAGCCTGCTGTAAGATTCGTTGGTGAGGCGCAGCGTCGTGGGCTTTGTAAAGCGCCTCAATAGCATCATGATCTAGCAGTGTAAAAACTTTAATGAGTCTGCGAGCGTCTTCATCCGAGCAATTCATCCAGAACTGATAAAACGCGTACGGCGAAGTCATTTGAGGATCCAGCCATACATTCTCTCCTCCTTCCGATTTGCCAAACTTGCTACCATCCGCTTTGGTAATTAGCGGCGTAGTGAGGGCAAAGGCATTGCCGCCTGCTTTGCGACGAATTAATTCTGTGCCGGTCGTCAAATTGCCCCACTGATCTGCGCCACCCATCTGTAGCTTCACATTATGGTGTGTATACAAATGATAAAAATCATAACCCTGCAACAACTGGTAGGTAAACTCAGTGAAAGAAAGCCCGGTTTCTAGGCGTCGCTTGACCGACTCTTTGGCAGTCATGTAATTGACCGAAATGTGCTTCCCTGCCTCGCGCAGAAACTGCAAAAAACCCATTTCTTGAAACCAATCCAGGTTGTTGAGTAGTATGGCGCCATTAGGTGCGTCAGAAAAATCGAGGAATTGTTGCAGTTGCCTGCTGATACATGCCTGGTTGTGGCGCAGTTCTTCTTCTCCTAAAAACTTCCTTTCTGCTGCTTTGAATGAGGGGTCGCCTACCATGCCCGTAGCGCCTCCCACAATAGCTATAGGCTTGTGGCCGGCTAGTTGCAAGTGCTTGAGCAGCATGATCGCCGCCAAATTGCCAATGTGTAGCGAAGCCGCCGTAGGATCGAAACCTATATACCCTGCCGTACGTTCTTTTTGAAGCTGCTCTTCCGTACCAGGAATCATGTCATGGATCATCCCCCGCCAGCGCAGGTTGGCCACCAAGTCTTGCATAATAATAGGATTTGTAAATGGCCCTAATATAGCCCTGCCCGCAAGTAGAAACAATTTGTGGGTTGGCCAACAGAAAGTTTTATAACTAGTGTACTGGTTGTCCTGAGTTACAAACTCAGGACAGCATCGATTTTTATGAATAGTGTAACTCTTACCTTTGCCTTATAGTTTTGTGTCTTTTCAGCAGACAAAGTCATTTTATCAAAAACTAAATTTGAACCCCATTTCAGCATCTCAAGATATTGCTTTAGACAAAGAGCACGGGCTTTTTGAGCACCATGCTATTACCGTAGACCCTAAGCAGGCCCTACTCAGGATCGATAAGTTTCTGATGGATCGGCTGCCGAATACTACCCGCAATAAAATTCAATTGGCCATTGATAATCAGTTTGTCTTGGTCAACCAGCAGCCTACCAAAGCCAGTTACAAAGTTCGGCCGCATGATGCTATTCAGGTAGTATTGCCCACACCCCCACGCCTCAACGAAGTAGTGCCTGAGGAGTTGCCGCTGGATATTGTGTACGAAGACGAGGAATTGTTGGTGGTGAACAAGCCGGCGGGCATGGTGGTGCATCCGGCATATAATAACTGGACGGGCACGCTGGTCAATGGATTGGTGCATTACTTGGCGCAGCTTCCTACGATGCCTAACAATGAGGGAAGGCCCGGGCTGGTGCATCGTATTGATAAAGATACGTCTGGACTATTGGTCATTGCTAAGACAGAAAGGAGCATGACTTTCTTGGCCAAACAGTTTTATGACCATTCCATCGAGCGGACTTACTATGCCTTGGTGTGGGGCGAGCCTACAGAAGCAAGCGGCACTATCGATATTGCTATAGGTAGAAGCCCGAAAGACCGGCGGGTCATGACCACTTTCGAGGAGGAAGGCATGGGCAAGCGGGCTGTTACGCACTACCAAGTCATCAAAAAACTGCGTTACGTATCGCTCCTACAATGCAATTTAGAGACAGGCCGTACCCACCAAATTCGCACCCATATGCGCTATTTAGGACATCCTATTTTCAACGATGCGACCTATGGAGGCGACCAGCTTGTGAAAGGGCAGCGTTTTTCTAAGTACAAGGCCTTTGTGCAAAACTGCTTTCAGGTGATGCCTAGGCAGGCCCTGCATGCCCAGTCATTAGGATTTATTCATCCGACTACCCAAGAAAAGATATATTTCGAAGCGCCTTTGCCTACGGATTTCCAGCAGGTGCTGGATAAGTGGGCGCATTACATACAATGGACTTAGCTGTATGCTGAGATGGCTTCAAAATCAATTCCGAGATCATTTTGGGGTCTCCAGGGCAGAAGCCAACGGAATGCTCGTGCTTTTGCTGGTAAGCCTGATTTTTTTGTTGATCCCTCCAGGGTTGAAATGGTATTATAGCCGACGGCCTTTGGTCAGTCATGATGAAGACATTGCGCTTTTGGAGGATATGCTGAAGCAGCTAGAGGCCCAGCGACAGTCTGCTAAGCCGCGCCCTGCGAAACCTACTCAACGTAGTCGTCGCCCACCGAAGCCCCAACGTTTTGACATTAACACAGCCAACGCAACGCAGCTTCGTACCATCAAAGGAATTGGAGAAATATTGTCTGCGCGGATTGTGAAGTTTCGGGACAAACTTGGCGGTTTTGTGCAGCTAGATCAGTACGAGGAAGTTTATGGACTTCAGCCAGAAGTGGTCGATCGTCTAAAGCGACGCGCTTACATCAGCCTCAACTTTCGCCCTCAGTGCTTGGACATCAACACTGTTGACATCCAAACACTAGCTGCCCACCCGTACCTGACATACCAGCAAGCCCGAGCCATTGTCCGCTATCGCGAACAGCATGGCCTTTTTCCTCATTTAGAGGCCCTGAAGGATTTGGTACTGAAGGATTCAACTATGTTGGAGAAGATCAGGCCTTATCTTGTTGCTCATTGAGGCTTTTGCTGTCCTGAGTTACAAACTCAGGACAGCCTTTGCTATTCAGGGATGGCCTCGTCACTTTGATTATCTTGTTGTCCTGAGTTTGTAACTCAGGACTCTGATGACTTAACTTATCAAATACAACTTAGCAAGTCATGGCACTAGGAGGTTATAAAATTCGTAATAGAACAGGATTGCATTTTGTGACCTTTGCGGTAGTAGAGTGGGTAGATGTCTTTACACGAGAAGATTATCGTAAGTTGTTTTTGACGAGTTTAGCTTACTGCCAAGAACACAAGGGATTGGAGCTGTATAGCTGGTGCTTAATGAGTAATCACGTCCACATGATTTTACGCACCGTTGATGGAGACCTTAGTAGCGTTTTGAGAGACTTTAAGAAGTTTACAGCGAAAGCACTTATCCAGGCTATTTCATCGAACCCTGAGGAAAGTCGCAGAACATGGATGCTCTCAATTTTTAAACAAGCAGGTTCTCAAAACAGTAGAAATGCTGCGTATCAATTTTGGCAGCAGGATAACCATCCAGAAGAGTTGTTTAGCACAGCATTCACACAACAAAAACTAGACTATATTCATAATAATCCTGTAGCCGCAGGCTTAGTGGGCGAAGCATCATACTATTTGTATAGCAGTGCTAGAGACTATGAGGAAGGTCGGCATGTAGGCTTCCTAAAAGTAGAGTTTCTGAGCTAAGTCCTGAGTTACAAACTCAGGACAACAAAGGGTGCTCTAGTAGATACATATGATGATCTACGTAGTGATCGTATAGCCACTCGCTATTGGGGATTGTCTGGTGCCACACAAAGCCCAGCCGTAATGGAATCGCTTGGCTCTTGTAATTCTCTGTCGCACAGCCGATAGTCAATGCCTTCAATCCCAACTTCTCAAAAGCAATGTCGACCATAGCTTGACATGCTCGGGTCATAATGCCCTTGCCTTGGTGGGCTGCATCAAGCCAATAACCTATTTGGGCGGTTTTATGCTCCCAATCAAAAATATTAAAACTCACCATGCCCACTAGTTGCTGTTGATACCCTATGCCCAAAATCAAGGATTGCTTTGCTGCCCATTGCTGGTGAGTCTTTTGTATAAATACCTCCTGGTCTTTCGGGCTTTGTATGGTATCTAGCCAAGGCAGCCATGCGCGCAAATAAGGTCTATTTTTTTCTACGAGCTCGAATAGCGCTTCGGCATCTCGTAGATGCAGCAAGTTCAAAGAGAGCTCCTCATCCACAACAATAGGCAACTCAAGGTGCTGCTGTACGACTAGGCGCTTGAGCCATGATGTACTTCGCAGCAAGGCGGAGCAGGCGTCAAGGAGGCGGTTGCTTATCTTGCGCATTAAGCCCTCCAATTACTCCAATAGACTGATAAAGCAGCTGCCAATACTATTTTCATAGGTTGTATCCCTAAAAAAGGCAATAAACCTACTTGCAGCGCCATTGGCCAGCCCATGAGGTAGGCTAACCAACTAAGGCCAGCAGTGAAAAGTACCACGCTACCTACAAAGGCAATACCTAGTTGCGTCCAGAATCTTCCTGCTGGATAATGCTCTTTGAGTGTGGTAACGGTGGTAGTCATCAAGATAAAACCGATTAAATACCCTGCTGTGGGGTCAAAAAATAGCGCGAAACCTGAAACATCAAATACAGGTAAGCCTATCACTGGATAGCTAAGAAAGAGCAGCACAGCTCCCATCGCCACCCGTCGTGCCGCTAGCAAGGCCACGAGCATGATAGCCCAATCGTGCATGGTCATCTGAACAGGATAGAAGGGCACCTTAATCTGTGCAGCTAAGACAAGGAACCAGCTGAGGCAGAAAGCTTGTACCAGTGTATACTCCCAAAAAGCTGTTGATGATAAAACGCCTGTCCACGATTTAATCTGAGGTACTAACTTGTTCATAGGTATAAATTTGGGGGATAAAAAAACAGAAAATATGGCCTGAAGCTATCATCAAGCTAGGGGAAAAGCAAGTAGAGTTGCCTGATCTAAAATAAACCAATACAGGAGCTCGAGATACGTACAAGCTCTACACATGTCGAAAATAAGAGCACAAGTTTTCGCAGTGACTTGGCATACTGCTAACCTTTTTTTAGCTTTGCCCCCTCTATCACCAACAAGTAAAAGGGGTAGCAAGTCAGTAATAGTGATCATTTCATAGAGCAATGCTTGGAATCATCGGAAAAAAAGTAGGCATGACCACCCTCTACAATAGCGAAGGGGTAAGTACACCCTGTACAGTTATAGAAGGCGGTCCTTGTGTAGTCACCCAAATCAAAACCCTTGAAAAAGATGGTTATCAGGCGGTGCAGCTAGGTTATGCCGATAAAAAAGAAAAAAATACCTCTAAGCCTCTACAAGGGCATTTTAAGAAAGCAGCTTGCGAGCCCAAGCGAAAGCTGGTAGAATTCAAAGGCTTTGCTGAAGAGCTGGAAGTTAACCTGGGGCAAACCATCCGTGTAGAAGATGTTTTTGCTGAAGGAGAATATGTAGACGCTGTCGGTGCTTCCAAAGGAAAAGGCTTTCAGGGCGTCGTAAAAAGACATGGATTTGCTGGGGTCGGTGACCGCACGCATGGTCAGCACAATAGAGAGCGTGCACCTGGATCCATTGGTGGAGCTTCTTATCCCTCTCGTGTTTTCAAAGGTATGAGAATGGCTGGCCGCACAGGGGGGCAGCGTGTCAAAGTAACCAACCTTAAAGTCCTCAAAATAATTCCTGAACAGAACCTCATTGTTATCAATGGATCTATTCCGGGCCCCAACAATGCCTATATCACTTTAGAGAAGTAAATCATGGAACTGCCCGTATTACAACACACCGGAGAAGACACTGGGAGAAAGGTCCAGCTAGCCCAAGAGGTATTTGGGATTGAGCCTAACGACCACGCTATCTATCTCGATGTCAAGCAAATCCTAGCAAATCAAAGACAAGGCACCCACAAAGCCAAAGAGCGCGGAGAAATCACCGGCTCTACCCGAAAAATCAAAAAACAAAAAGGCACTGGCACAGCACGTGCTGGCAGCATTAAGTCTCCACTATTTAAAGGTGGTGGACGTATCTTCGGCCCTAAGCCAAGGAACTACAGCTTTAAGCTTAACAAAAAGGTGAAAAAACTAGCCCGTAAGTCCACCTTGAGCTACAAAGCAAAAGAGCAAAATATTACCATCTTAGCAGACTTCTCTTTAGAAACACCCAAGACTAAGCATTACCTTAATATGCTTAATGGCTTGGCGTTAGCAGACCAAAAGACCTTGCTTATTCTTTCTGAGCTTGATAACAACATGGTGCTGGCAAGTAGAAATTTGCAAAAAGCCAAAGTGGTCGTGGCGGATCAGATTAACACCTACGATTTGCTCAATGCCAAGCGGCTGCTAATTAGTGAGAGCGCCGTGGCAAGCATCACCAAAAATTTAAGTCAATAATGGGTATCCTGAAAAAACCTCTGATCACAGAGAAAGTATCTGCCTTCAACGAAAAAGGAGTGTACGGACTCATTGTTGACAAGAAGGCCAACAAAGTGGAGATCAAAAAAGAAGTCGAAAAGACTTACGGGGTTACAGTCAACAGTGTGAACACCATGCGGTATGCTGGCAAAAAAAAGACCCGTTACACCAAAACTGGTGTAAGTCGAGGCAAGCAGGCCGGCTACAAAAAGGCGCTGGTCACCCTGAAAGAAGGAGAAGTTATTGATTTTTACAGCAATATTAACTGAGTTATAAGTTAGTAGTTGTCAGCTATGATGAATACGATGTGGTCGAATCATAATGAAACTGATAACTCATAACTGGAAACTGATAACTAAATAGAAGGTGGGAGTAAAGAAACTAAGACCGATTACACCAGGCCAGCGCTTTAGGACTGCGCCTGATTTCTCAGGGCTTACCAAGAAAAAGCCTGAAAAGTCGCTCTTGCTATCGATCAAGCGGACTGGAGGTAGAAACAACACAGGTAAGATGACGATGCGCTACCGAGGCGGAGGTCATAAGAAGCAGCTGCGCATCATCGACTTCAGAAGAAAAAAGTACGACGTTCCTGCTGTGGTCAAAGCTATTGAGTACGATCCAATGCGTACGGCCTACATTGCTCTGCTCTACTACGTAGACGGCGAAAAAGCCTATATCATTGCCCCTGAAGGGCTGAAAGTAGGCGACAAGGTAGTGGCGGGTGCAGAAGTAGCGCCTGAAGTAGGTAACGCATTGCCCTTGAAAGCTATGCCTACAGGTACGATTGTACACAACATAGAATTGCATCCAGGAAGAGGTGGCGCCATGGCGCGAGGAGCAGGTGCTTACGCACAGCTATTGGCCAAAGCAGAAAAGTATGTCACCCTCAAGTTGCCTTCAGGGGAGCGACGCATGGTTTTAGGAACATGCATGGCCACTGTAGGTACGGTCTCTAACAGCGATCATATGAACGCTACGTTAGGCAAGGCAGGCAGAAACAGATGGTTAGGCCGCCGACCGCGCGTCAGAGGAGTAGCCATGAACCCTGTTGACCACCCTATGGGAGGTGGTGAAGGTAAAGCTTCTGGTGGGCATCCTAGATCCAGAACAGGCGTCTATGCCAAAGGGCAACGCACCAGGAATAAGAAGAAATATTCGCAAAAATTAATCATTAGCAGAAGGAAAAAATAATGGCTCGATCTATCAAAAAAGGCGCTTACATTGCCCATCACCTCCAAAAAAAGGTCGATGCAGCCAATGAAGCAGGAGAAAAGACGGCTATCAAAACATGGTCAAGACGCTCTACAATTTCCCCTGAGTTTGTAGGGCTCACCTTCAACGTACACAATGGTAACAAATTCATTCCAGTGTATGTGACTGAAAACATGGTAGGGCACAAGCTCGGCGAATTTTCACCGACAAGAAGCTTCAGAGGCCACATCGCGAAAAAGAATAAAGGTAAGAAATAGCTATGGAGGCAGTAGCAAAACTAAAAAATCTACCCATCTCTCCCCGCAAAGTGCGGTTGGTAGCAGATCTTATTAGAGGCGCGAGTGCTACGCAGGGCCTAGCTACCCTGAAGCATACCCCTAAAAAATGTGCTATACACCTAGAAAAGCTATTGCTTTCGGCAGTGTCCAACTGGGAGCACAAAAATGAAGGCACTTCTTTAGAAGAAGCAGGGCTCCGTATCAAAGCTGTATGGGTAGACAGTGCGGGCATGCTAAAACGTCTCAGGCCAGCCCCGCAGGGCAGAGCCCATAGAATTAGAAAAAGGTCTAGCCACATCACCCTCATTGTAGACGGTACGAGCCAGACCACGCCGCCTAGCAAAGAAGCAAAAAAGGCAGCAGTAAAATCAACCAACCAAACAGAACAAACTACTGATGGGGCAAAAAGTTAATCCTATTGGCCTAAGGCTCGGGTATATCCGAGGATGGGACTCTAACTGGTTCGCATCCAAGCGAGATTTCTCGGATAAATTGATGGAAGACGAGAAGATCAGGAAATACCTTGAAGCAAGACTAGCTAAGGGGGGTATCTCCAAGATTGTCATTGAGCGTACCATCAAAAGAATTACCCTGACAATCCACACTGCAAGACCAGGGATAATCATCGGTAAGGGCGGTTCAGAAGTAGACAAAATTAGAGAGGAAGTTAAAAAACTGACCGGCAAAGAAATACAGATCAATATCCTGGAAGTCAAACGACCAGAATTGGACGCAAAACTCGTAGCAGAGTCAATCGCCCAGCAGCTCAGAGCAAGAATTTCCTTCCGTAGGGCCATGAAACAAGCACTAGCCGCTACCATGCGTGCAGGCGCTCAGGGCATTAAAATCAAAGTATCAGGTCGAGTCGGTGGTGCAGAAATCGCCAGAAGCGAAGAATACAAAGAAGGAAGAGTACCTTTGCACACTTTGCGTGCCGATATTGACTACGCGTCTCTAGGAGCCAATACCATTTATGGAACGCTAGGGGTGAAGGTCTGGATATGCAAAGGCGAGATCTACGAAAAACGTGATCTGTCTCCTAATGCATCTCTTCCAACTAAGGGGACAAGTAAACCACCAAGAAGTTTTGCAAGAAAAGAGCGAAAAGCTTCTTAGCGAATTACTGAATTGCGAATAGCTAATTAAGGGATCATGTTACAGCCCAAAAGAACAAAATACAGAAAAGTACAAAAAGGCCGGGTCAAAGGACTTGCACATAGAGGTAGTTCACTTGCGTTTGGAACGTTTGGCCTGAAAGCACTCGAACCTGTTTGGATGACTGCCAGGCAAATTGAAGCTGCCCGTATTGCCATGACCAGGGCTATGAAAAGGCAAGGCCAGGTTTGGATCAGGATTTTCCCTGACAAGCCTATCACCAAAAAGCCTGCTGAAGTGCGCATGGGTAAAGGAAAAGGAGCCCCTGAATACTGGGCCGCAGTAGTCAAACCTGGTAGAATTCTTTTCGAAATCGATGGGGTGAGCTTAGAGATAGCACAAAAAGCGATGCACTTGGCTGCACAAAAGCTACCCATTAAAGCAAAAATCGTTGTGCGTAAAGATTACGTTAATGAATAAAGCCCAATGAAGTACCAAGAGATCAAATCATTATCGCCAGAAGAGCGCCAAACCAAGCTGGTAGCTGAAATAGAAAATTTGCAAAAGCTACGCTTTGCCCATGCTATTTCGCCCATTGAGAATCCGATGCATATCAAGCAGAGTAGAAAACTCATTGCCCAGCTCAAGACCGCCCAAAACGCTTCAGCAACGCAACAAAATTAGAAAACAGCCATGTTGAGAAACCGTAGAAAAGAAAGAGTAGGCAAAGTAGTCAGCAACCAAGGCGATAAGACAGTCGTCGTCTTAACAGAACGCATGGTCAAGCACCCCATCTATGGAAAGTTCATCCGGAAGTCCACCAAGTTCATGGCCCACGATGAGCAAAACGACTGTAATAGGGGAGACGTCGTCAAAATCATGGAAGTGCGTCCGCTGAGCAAAAGAAAACGGTGGCGACTAGTACAAATTCTTGAAAGAGCGAAGTAGTTATGATACAGCAAGAATCAAGACTTAAAGTAGCAGACAACAGCGGTGCCAAAGAGGTGCTCTGCATTCGAGTGCTAGGAGGTACGCGCAAGCGCTATGCCAGCATCGGCGACAGAATTG
>JBCCWZ010000009.1:0-16592 GCA_039192615.1 Bacteroidota bacterium | reverse complement strand
GTTGTAGGTATTGTAAGGGTTAGTATAGCTCGCTTGATAGCCGGCTAAGCCAGGAGGAATGATGGATTGGGCCGGCACAGCAGTGCCTTTATAGAATAATTGGTTAAAGCCTTCTCTATCAAACGCTAAAGCAATGGCTTGGCGTAGCTTGCTATTGTTTTTGAACAACTTGTGCCCGTTGTTGAATACATAGTAGTAGACAGCCTGCTCTGGCTCGTGAGAGAGCTGTACTCCCTTTTGCTGCAGTTGTGGGGTCAAGCCATCTTTATTCACTACTTCTAGAGCAATATTGGTCTGGGCAAGGTCAATGACATCTGCTGCACCTTGTTGAAACTTCAGCCACCTGGGTTGTTCTTCAGGCAGAATATGGGTGATGATTTTGTCTACCAGCGGTAGCTTCTTACCTGCATCAGCCAGCATATACTGATACTTCTCGGAAGCTTCGCTAGGAAAGAATTTATCTCTGAAAGTAGGGTTTTTGTGATAGACCAGTTTATTCAGCTGTGGTTTAAACTCCTTCAGGATAAACGGCCCGGTGCCTACGGGATGGTTCAAGAATTCCTTGCCATAGTGTTCTACCGCCTCTCGCGGCACGGCGCAGGAAAAACTCATGGCCAAGATGTAAGTCAATTGTGGACAAGGCTTCGTCAAAGTGATTTGTAACGTATACTTGTCCAACGCTTTAAGCCCTTCTACTACTTCTGTATAGTCAGCAGAGGCGCTATCCATGTACTTTTCACGCCAGGCATTGAGGCCCTGGACTTTGTCAGACAGGAGGCCAAACCAATTAGATTGCACGTGGGAGTCAGCTACTCTTTTGAGCGAGTAAACGAAATCTTCCGCCACTAGTTCTCTTCCTTTGCCTTCTTCAAAGCAAGGATTGTTATGAAATTTGACTCCTTTTTTAATCTTGATGGTGTATACCCGCCCATCGGCAGATATGGTAGGCATCTCAGCGGCTAGGTTGGGGACGAGCTGAAAAGGCTCTTTGAGGTAGTGATACTCAAACAATCCTTCATAGACTTTGGCTGTTTCTATGTTTACATAGACATCATCTGACCGGGCAGGATCAAAGCCTTTGATGGCAGCTTCAGCTAGGGTGACTAATACTTTCTCGTCTTGACTTTGAGTCGTATAGGGGCGTCGGTTGTAGAACCATACAGCTAGTAAGATTAATACTAAAAGACCAAGCCTGGTGAAATTCTTCATAGCCAATTGATTTGTTGCTAGGATTTGGTGCACACCTCAGCCATGCTATTGTGCGCTGTGCATGACTAGCTTACTGTGTTTGGCCCCCAAATTAACAACTATTTGGTGGAAAGTCTAACTACAACTTCCATTGCTGCCACAGCTCATCTACTGACTGGGGCGTGTAAGGGATTGTCTAGCCATATAATGGCGGGGGCACTAAGGCAGCACAAAAGACAACAGAAAGGTCACTCAGATACCCCCATCAAGCCAGGAAAGGTGTCAAGCAGCTTCCCCTGATGATGTATAAGTAGACACGCTTGGTGATCTCTTAGAACTTGGCTTGCAGGCGTTTCTTAGCCTCCAGGTCAATGTCTATATACTGCTCAGAGGCATAGAAATCAGACCAGCAGAGGTTCTTGACCCAGCCATGATAGAGGACAGATTGGAGTCGATGCATCTTGTAGATGACAGGTACCTTTTCTGCTGCTAGCTGGTAAAGCTGCTCATACAAGGCCGTACGGGCTGGCGAGGGCTGCATGACCATGGCTTTTTCGTACAAGGCGTTGTAATCAGGATCACTGAAGTAGACCCCTATACCGCTGATCTGGTCTGACTTGTACAATAACCATAAGAAATTTTCTGCATCGGGGTAGTCTCCGATCCAATCTAGCGAATGCATCATAGTCTTTTTTTGGGCTTTTTTCTTCAAAAGCTCAGGGAATATGTTGGGTACTACTTTGATTTTGACACCAAGCTTTTCCATGCATTTTTGGAAGAACTCTGCTTCTTGTCTCACCTTAATGTCAGCACCAACATCTAAGGTGATAACGGGTAATCCTTTACCGCTTGGGTAACCGGCTTCTGCCAGTAGCTGCTTGGCGCGGGCCAGGTTGTAGGTATTATAAGGATTGACATAGCCTTTGGCATGGCCTGCCAAACCAGGGGGTACAATGGACTGGGCTAACACGGCTATGCCTTTGTGAAACAGCTCTTCGTATTTTTCTCTATCGAAAGCCAGCGCCAGGGCTTGGCGCAGCTTAGGATTGTTCTTGAACAGTGGGAGACTATGGTTGAAGGCTATGTAACCAACTGACTGCTCGGGCGCTTGGAAGAGCTGAACACCTTTTTGTTGCAAATAAGGTGCTAGTCTACCGTCTTGCATGACCTCTAAGGCAATGCTATTTCTAGAAATATCGGCTACATCCACTGCACCTTGTTGAAACTTCAGCCATCGTGGCTGTTCTTCAGGAAGAATATGGGTGATGACTTTATCGACCAGGGGGAGTTTTTTACCGGCATCGGCCAGCAGGTGTTGGTACTCTTCAGCAGCTTCGCTGGGGAAATATTTATCCCTAAAAGTGGGATTTTTGTAATAGACCAGCTTGTTCAGCTGGGGATTGAATTCTTGGAGTGTAAAGGGCCCTGTACCTACAGGATGGTTCAAGAATTCTGGACCATAGTGCTCTACCGCCTCTCGAGGCACAGCATAGCAGAAACGCATAGCCAAAATGTAAGACAATTGCGGCCAAGGCTTGTTCAAGGTGATCTGTAAGGTATACTTATCCAAGGCTTTCAATCCCTCTATGGCCGCTGTATAGTCTGCCTGCCCACTACCCATGTACTTGTTGCGCCAAGCATCGAGGCCCTGAATCTTGCCTGCCAGCATGCTGAACCAGGAGGACTGCACGCGGGGATCAGCCACTCTTTTGATCGAGTAGACAAAGTCTTCGGCAACCAGCTCTCTGCCTTTGCCGCCTGCAAAGCAGGGATTGTCCTGAAATTTGACGCCTGGTTGAAGCTTGATGGTGTATACCCGTCCATCGGCAGATACGGTAGGCATAGCAGCGGCTAGGTTGGGAACGAGCTCGAAAGGACGCTTGAGGTAGTGGTACTCAAATAGGCCTTCGTAGACCTTGGCGATCTGGCGGACGGCGTATGAATCTGTTGCTCGGGCTGGGTCAAAGCCTTGGATATTGGCTTCGACCATGGTAACTAATACTTTTTTTGCTTGGTTGGGCGGCGTCTGGGAGCGGTTTCTGTAAAACCAGATAGCTAGTACGATCGATGCTAACAATGCTGAAAGACTAAGCTTGGTGAAATTTTTCATAGCTCATTGATTTGCTGAAAGAAGTTGGTTGATGACTATATGCTAGGCACCGCTGGCTAGGCAGCGAGCTTGCTGTTCAACAAACTAATAACTCTTGGACATAAAGTCTAACCGTAGTCCTAGACTGCCAGTGCCGCCTACCCTCAGCGAGGAAGTTGTGGGACTAAGCTAGATCGCCAACAATTGCTCAATTCCTTATAAATTCAAGGCCAACCCATAGCCTGCCCAATTTCTTATTCATGCATCACTTCACAGCCATCAACGTTCATGAAAGCCCTGCCTTATTTAATTGCTGGCAAAGGCCCTTTTGCGCGAAGGGAAGGCAGCCCAAGCATAAGAAGTACTCCTGCATTGTCAGCAAGTCATACCTGACCAGGCAGTGTCGCTGTTAGCTGTAGGGACTCCTCAAAAGGCATTAGATTTGGCGCGTACCTTGGGGCAAAAAGGCTACGGTATGGCTGGCATACCAGGCTGTATGCCACGAATATTACCAAAAACTCTCACGATCATCGTTAATCATGTCCGACATCATTCGCTTGCTTCCAGATAATATTGCTAACCAGATCGCCGCAGGAGAGGTCGTGCAAAGACCTGCCTCAGTCGTCAAAGAACTCATCGAAAATGCCATTGATGCAGGCAGCAGTGCGATCAAGGTGGTCATCAAAGACGCTGGCAAGACGTTGATTCAGGTGATCGACAATGGCATAGGCATGTCTGAAGTCGATGCGCGGATGAGCTTGGAGAAGCACGCTACTTCTAAAATCAAGACCGCAGAAGACTTATTCAATCTCCACACCATGGGATTTCGAGGCGAGGCTTTGGCTTCTATTGCCGCCGTAGCACAGCTAGAGATGGAGACCTGTCGCAAAAAGGAAGAGCTAGGTACCCGGCTTGTCATAGAAGGGGCTGAATTCAAGTCTCAAACGCCAGTAACTACCCCTCAAGGCACCAAAATAAGCGTCAAGAATCTCTTTTTTAACATCCCTGCCCGCAGGAATTTCCTCAAGTCTAATCCTGTAGAAACCAAACATATCATCGATGAGTTCCAGCGGGCTGCCCTGGCTCGCCCCGACATTGCTTTTTCCTTCTACCAGAATGAACAGGAGGTATACCAGCTGCCCATTGCCAAGCTCAGCCACCGAATTGTGCATTTATTAGGCGACGCCTACAAAAAACAGTTGATCCCCTGCCAAGAGGCTACGGACACCCTCAAAATTCATGGGTATATTGGTAAGCCTGCTCAGGCGAAGAAAACACGCGGCGAGCAGTTCTTTTTTATCAACCAACGCTTTATCAAGAGTCCTTATCTGCACCACGCCGTCACAAGTGCCTTTGAAGGACTGCTGCCTCAGGGTGCCTTTCCGTTTTATGTGCTCTTTATCGAAATAGACCCGCAACGGATCGATGTGAATGTACACCCCACCAAAACAGAAATTAAGTTTGACGACGAAAGGATGGTCTATGCTATCCTTACAGCCGCCATCAAGCAAGCCCTGGCTGTCCATCACGTCACACCCTCCATTGACTTTGAGCAGAATATCAACTTCGATCCTTTTGGGCTGGCCACTCCCTCCGCCGCCTCTACTTCTTCCCCTCCTCCTGGGGGCCCTAGTAAATTCTCAGAAAAAAATTATGCCCAGTTCAAGCACTCCGGTACGGCGGCACCCAGTAAGCCCCAAGATTGGGAAGCGCTTCTCAAGCACCTAGAAAAATCTTCGACGCAGGAAGCTCCTGCCACCCTGCAATTGGCCAGTGTCCCCGATACTCCGGCAGTAGCCGAAGAGACGCTGAAAGTGCAGCTGCACAGAAAGTACCTCCTGACGCAAGTCAAGTCAGGGGTTTTACTCATTGACCAGCAGGCAGCGCACGAGCGTATTTTGTACGAGCAGTACTTGCAGCCTTTGGAGCATAGCCAGTCCCGAAGTGCCCAGCAGCTTCTTTTCCCGGTGCATATCGCGCTCAACGCTGCTGACCTGGCTTTGGTACAGGCGCATATCCAGGAACTGCAGGCCCTGGGCTTTGTACTGGAAAATTTTGGCAAAGACAGTCTCATTGTGGCAGGTTGTCCAGCAGAAGCTGCGGATCAGGACCTCAAGCAGCTTTTAGAGGGGTTAATAGAGCAGTTCAAGTGGAACCAGGACAAGCTGTCATTGACCCCGCAGGAGAACCTAGCCCGGTCGTTGGCCAAACGCGCTTGCATTCAGCCTGGGCAACCTTTGCAAAAAGAAGAAATAGACACACTCGTCGATCAGCTGTTTGCCTGCCAAAATCCAAACTACACGCCGGATGGCCGTAAGACATTGATCATGCTAGCATTAGAGGATATTGACAAGATGCTGCAAGCTTAGTCCGCGGCACAGAGACTAGAACTTATAGCCTAGTTTTGCTGTGATACGCAGCAGATTCATATTATATCTATCAAAAGGATGAGCTGCCTCTACGGTCAGGTAAAGATGATCTGAAAAAGGCATATCCAAAGCCAGGATTCCATGTACTTCAAAAAACTCTTTCGTCCCTAAGCCCAATGTGAATAGTATGTCCTTGCTAGCGATATATCCTAAGCTAAAGCGCGTGTAGGGTAGGAGGGCGAGGGCCAAGTCGCCTCCCATGAGAATGGCATTGGTAGGGCGGAAATAAAGGTCTGCTTGGCCAAAAAGACATCTTCCCAGTGTACCAGTCCATCTCCAGCCGGTATCTACTAAAAACACTGGGGCCCAATGGAGCTCTATATCAGTACGCCCAGCACCGTTTTTTTCTTTATTGTTATTCTTGCTCAGGAATAGCATGGTGCCCGCATCCATATGGAAAGGGTGCTGATACCAGAACAGTTTTTTAGGGGTAGCTGCCTGAGCATACAGGGTACTACTTCCTAAGAGAAAGAGGCCGATAAGGACTCCCTTGAAAAGGTAGCTTCTTAACATAGGGGTAAGTTTTAGTGAAGGCTACGCTAGGCTACAATTTAGCACAGGATACTAGAAGCGCCCGAGGTCGGTTCTAAAAGGATAAAAATAGGGGGTATCTATTGATAGTGCCAACAGAGGAATACAGGTATCACCAGGCACTACTGCTAAGCAGAAGTGTCAAGGCGAAATCCCCAGATGCTTCATAATCTTTTTTTGCTGTTGCTCCATGCGCTCTAGGACTTCACTGACCGTTTCTTGAGGCATCACTGCTTCATACTGACCGAGGTTACCCATACGGAACACCACGTCCTGGTGCTCTAAAAGACATTGCACTTGGGAGGGTAGCTTTCCTTGGCCCCGATTCCATAGACGAGCAAACCGCCCGCTAGCGGCCTGTTGCTGAACAGGGGAGATGATTTCATCCAAGTACCGACCTACCACGCGGTCGTATGGAGGCCCCAAAAGATGTTGTAACAATATCAATTCTGTAATGGCGGCGCACTGAACGTACCAGGAGGAGGCGATGTCTTGGGAGGTGGCTACCTTGATGAGGGTGTTATAGGCAGTGTAGGCTTGCTGGGCGGACTGGGGATTGATAGCCTGGTTACTAGGAGCGCCATAGTAAGCCCTCGTTATTTGCCCCCAAACCCGTATCACTGCATACTTAGTTTCTTGAAACTTAGACCCTTGGTACAAAGCATTGAGCGTGGTGAGAGCTTGTGGATTGTGCTGGGTCAACACGGCTTTCCCGAGTACTTCGGCAGCGGTGACTTCTGCTACCATTTTACCCCTGTAGAACTCCAGGCCTTTGTCTAACAAAGTCTTCAAAGCAGCCCCGCCGGCGGCTACATCTCTATCCACAGCTAGCTGGATCAAGTTGAACAATACTCGCGCACCTTCTTGCAACTTAGCCGTATTGTCAGGCAAGTTATCCACTACTGCCCGCACGTACCGCACATGCGAGATGACAGGTGTCACGGGCATTTGCTTAGGATTCAATAGACTCAAAGTCGTTTTCAGACGCTTCAACATGTTGGTCTTGGTCTCCTTAGCTACGGGCTGCTTTTTATTTTGCACAGACACATAGATGCGCTGGGCAAAGCGACGAGCCACTTGGGCTATATAGAGCTTCAGCTCGGGTACCAAAAAATATTCACGTCCTTCCACATTCAATGCCTTAATCAGTTCATAAAGTGGCGTCAAAGGATCTACCAGTTGATCGGCAGGCAACAGTTCAGCATTATCTAGCTTTTGTAAAGCATTCACCACCTGCGCGTAATGCGTTTTGATAACGCCTTGCTCTACTTGTTGCGCTAAGGACGTAGCATAGTACTGAAGATCATGAGAGGAACGTTGCCCAAAAGGCTGTGCATGGGCAACCCAGGGGGCTACAACAAGGAGTCCTAGGAATAAGTGTTGTATAAACTGGGGATAACTAGCTCTCATTGTGCAAAAATTAGGAGTTTATAATATACCTAGGGGTATAAATAGTCGGAATAAAGTTGGATTCCCTATGTATTCAGCAGCAAGTAAAATTTATACCCCTTTATTCACACGCCTATCCCCCTTGAAAAAATAAAGTAAAAAAATAAGGTACTAAAACTTGCTATTCACAGATATGCGTGGGGACCAAAAAATGAAGGATGATAAGCGGATAAACTGGGGATAACTGACTCAATACGCACCAGTCATCCACCAATCATTTTCCCAAAATTTTTCTTCAGTTTTTTTCAACCAATCCCCGCCCTAACAAATAATATTCTATTCTTTAAAAGACAATAATGTATTTAGAGTTCGTGGGGATAACCTTAACTTGTGGACTCTTCGGCTAGTTAGCTACTCTTTTCATGCCTTCTTTTTTCCAAACAAAACTCGAGTATCTCCCAGGAGTGGGTCCTCATAAATCAGCCCTGCTTCAACAAGAGCTACAGCTGAACAATTTTGGGGACTTGGTAGAGTATTATCCATTCCGCTACGAAGACCGTTCTCAGCTACACACTATCAAATACTTAGATGCCCACATGCCTGCTGTGCAGCTTCAAGGGACGATTTCCCAGGTAAGCACTATCCAGAAAGGAAAAAAGAGGGTAGTAGCCCATTTCAGGGACGATACAGGAGAAATCACCCTGGTCTGGTTTCAGGGGCTGCAGTGGATACTTAAAAAGCTCAAAGTGGGCGTAGCATACACTGCCTTTGGCAAGCCTACGGTGTATGGCCATCAAATAAGCCTAGTCCACCCTGAATTGGAAATACTAACGCCTGGGCATCAATCTGACCGCTCTCTACGACCCGTTTATCACACCACGGAGAAGCTTAAAGTCAAGTACCTAGACAGTAAAGCCCTAGCCAAGCTCCAGCGTACGCTCTTAGAAAAAGCAGGCAAGCATATACCAGAAACTTTGCCCACACCTCTATTACAACAGTACAAGCTGCTCAGTAAGGCAGAGGCACTCCGTAACATCCACTTTCCACCAGACCAAGCCCTTCTACAAAGAGCCCAACTACGCCTGAAGTTTGAAGAACTCTTTTACATCCAGATACAGCTTTTACAGCGCAAACAAGTACAGGTAGAGAAACATCCTGGCCAAGTCCTTCAAGATACCCAGCTTTTGCATCGCTTCTATCACCAACATTTGCCTTTTACCCTCACAGAGGCCCAACAACGCGTTGTCAAAGAAATTTACAGCGACCTGCGGTCAGGCCGCCAGATGAATAGGCTTGTACAGGGCGACGTGGGGAGTGGAAAAACCATGGTCGCCTTCTTGAGTATGTTGATTTGCATTAGTAGTGGTACCCAAGTAGCCATGATGGCACCTACCGAAATCCTGGCAGAACAGCATTACAAAGGACTGCAAGATTTTGCACAAGCCATGGGGCTCTCTATAGCACTCTTGACGGGCTCTACCAAAAAGAAAGTACGCCAGGAGGTTTTGGCTGCTTTGCAAACAGGGACGCTACAGTTGGTCGTAGGTACCCATGCTTTGTTGAATGATGAGGTAAGTTTTCGCCAACTAGGGTTGGCCGTGATTGACGAGCAGCACCGCTTTGGGGTGGCCCAGCGTGCCCAATTATGGACTAAAAACCCAGCCTATTTTCCCCATGTACTGGTCATGACTGCCACGCCTATTCCCCGCACCCTGGCCATGACCCTCTATGGCGACCTTGATGTTTCTGTGATTGATGAAATGCCCGCCGGCCGCAAACCTATCAAGACCTTACATTACTACGATACGCAGCGGCTCAAGGCGTTTGGGTTGCTGAAACAACAGATCGAAGTCGGACGGCAAGTCTACATCGTGTATCCATTGATAGAAGAATCAGAAACGCTGGACTATAAGAATTTGATGGATGGCTATGAAAGTATTTGTAGGGCCTTTCCTGAATTCCCCATCAGTATCATCCACGGCCAAATGCATGCCATTGACAAAGAGTATGAGATGCAACGCTTTGCCCGAGGCGAAACCAAAATCATGGTCGCCACCACCGTCATCGAAGTCGGCGTCAACGTGCCCAATGCCACCGTCATGGTCATAGAAAATGCCGAACGATTTGGCCTGGCCCAGCTGCACCAATTGCGGGGCAGGGTAGGCCGGGGCAGCGAGCAGGCTTATTGTGCCCTCATGACCAGTACAAAGCTGAACAGCAAGAGTAGGGAGCGTATCCAGACTATGGTGCGTACCAACGACGGGTTTGAGATTGCAGACGTAGACCTTCAGTTGCGAGGCCCGGGCGACCTGCTGGGTATCCAACAGAGCGGAATACTAGAGCTCAAGATTGCTGACCTGAGCCAGGATAGTAAAATTCTGCAAGCAGCCCGCACAGCCGCCCAAGACATCCTCCAGGAAGACCCGACCTTGGCACTGCCTCAGCACGAGCCTGTCAAGACACAGCTGGCCTATCTCCGCAGCCATACAGTCAACTGGAGTAACATCAGCTGAAGCACCCAGAAAATTTCTCCTACCAGGGTTGACAATTTTGTCAGGGCTTTGCTATGTTGGTAAACACTAACCAACTGACTCTCTATGCATTTCCTAGATATTGTCTTGATTCTTGTTTTTTTAGCCGTCAACCTCATCGTAGGCTTTTGGTCCCGCGGCCAACGCCAAACCTTTCAAGAATATGCTATTGGGGACAAAAAGTTTTCCACAGCAGTACTCACAGCTACCACTGTAGCCACCTGGATGTCCGGTAGCGTGTTCTTTCTTTGCCTAGAGAATACTTATACCCAGGGCCTATACTATGCTATAGCGAGCTTAGGTTTGCCCATGGCCTTGTTGATTATAGGGCTTTTTATTGGGCCGCGTATGAGCAAGTTCCTTAATAATGTCTCTGTACCACACATGTTAGGAGACTACTATGGCCCGAATGTGCAAGCCATAGCAGGTATGAGTGCTGCACTGCATACAGCAGGTTTTATATCTGTTCAGTTCAAGGCTATCTCCAAGATCACTGAGATTCTCTTCAACTACACTGGTCCAGAAGTTACCATTGCTACTGCTACCCTGGTCATTCTCTATTCTACCTCTGGCGGGGTCAAGGCAGTTACCTTCACCGATGTGGTTCAGTTCTTTACGTTTGGGACACTACTTCCTGTGTTAGCTTTAGCCATTTGGAACCACATGGGGGAATCTGCTTCAGCCCAAGTGACTGCCGTGTTCGATAACGATCCTCGCTTTAGCTTTCGAGAGGTTGTGCAATGGACGCCGTCATTCAGAGCCGCGCTAGTATTGATGTGCTATTATATGATGCCTTCTTTACCTACAGGGCTATTCCAGCGCATGGCCATGGCACGAAATGTGAAGCAGCTCCGGGAGTCTTTTATGTGGGCGACGCTTTTGTGCTTGGGTGTGATGTTATGCCTCATATGGACTGCCCTTCTACTCTTGGCAGATAAGTCCGGCTTAGAGAAGGAAGCGTTGGTACCTTACCTAATGCAAACCTATGCCTATCCAGGGCTTAAAGGACTCTTGGGCATTGGCGTCATTGCTCTAGCTATGTCTACGGCTGATTCTTACCTCAACTCTTGTGCTGTGGTAATTACTAATGATGTTTTACCTCGACTGGTTCCTAATTACAAAGCTTCTTTGGGGGTTGCTAAAGGTGCCACCTTAGGGGTCGGTTTTTTGTCCCTCTTGTTTACGCTGCAGATGCAAGACATGCTCAAAACCATCCTCTTCTCGGCTAGTTTTTATGCCCCTGTCTCTGTCATGCCTATGTTGCTTACCGTGTTTGGCTTCCAAACCAGTAGGCGGGTAGTGCTGCTGGCTATGGGGGCTGGATTTGTGACAGTAGTGAGCTGCTTGCTGTACTTCCAAGACGTCAATAGTTTCTTTCCTGGTATGCTCGTCAACTTGGTGGTGATGCTGGGCGCCCACTATGGGCTGGGTGAAAAAGGTGGCTGGGGTCATAATCCGCTACCAAAGCATGACTTTGTTGAATATGAGCGGCCTGTTACTTAGTGCTATGTCCTTTAGCTTTTCTTAATGTTCGTAAACAACCAACTCATGAATGCATTCCCTAGATATTGCGCTGATTCTTGGCTGCTAATTCGGAAAAGACATATATGGCCCTGATGGCTGAAGGGCCTCCTTCAAAGGATCAGTCTGCCTTCTTCCCTTCTACTTTTTCCAGGGCTTCCAACTCATCCCGTAATCGGGCTGCTTCCATAAAGTCTAGGGCCTGGGCAGCTGCTTCCATCTTCTTTTTGGTGGCTTGCACTAGCTGGGCACGCTGTTCTGGCGTCATATAGGCCACGACCGGGTCAGCCGCCATGTTGAGCGCTTCCTCTTTGACGTGGTAAGGCTGTCTGCCTTTGTTATCGGCCACTTTGGTTTGTTGTAAAATGGCAGCTTTGGTTTTGTGGACGGACTGGGGCGTGATCTGATGGGCTTGGTTGTAGTCTATTTGCAGCTTTCTACGCCGGTTGGTTTCGTCGATTGCCGTTTGCATGGACTCCGTGATGGTATCGGCATACATAATGACTTGTCCATTTTCGTTCCTAGCGGCCCGACCAATGGTTTGAATTAGCGAACGAACATTGCGCAAAAAGCCTTCTTTGTCGGCATCTAGAATGGCTACAAGCGATACTTCGGGGAGATCAAGTCCTTCTCGTAGCAAGTTTACACCTACTAGCACATCAAATACGCCCAGGCGCAGCTCTCGCAGTATTTCTACACGGTCTAAGGTTTTGACATCCGAATGGATGTAACGGCACTTGACGCCGGCTCGCTCTAGGTACTTGGTCAATTCCTCAGCCATGCGTTTGGTCAGGGTAGTTACAAGGACGCGTTCTTGGCGTTGGACACGTTGGTTAATTTCTTCTAGTAGGTCATCGATTTGATGGGTGCTGGGCCGCACTTCAATCTCAGGGTCTAGCAAGCCCGTGGGACGAATGACCTGCTCTACCACCACCCCGTCGGCCTGGCGCAGTTCATACTCAGCTGGCGTAGCACTCACAAAGATTACCTGGTTGATTAGAGACTCAAATTCATTGAAGCTGAGCGGTCGATTATCAATAGCAGCGGGCAAACGAAAAGCATGGTCTACCAAATTGATTTTACGAGCGCGGTCGCCTCCCCACATGGCCCGGAGCTGGGGCATGGTCACATGACTTTCATCGATTACCATGAGGTAATCTTTAGGAAAATAGTCCAACAGGCAAAAAGGCCGGGCCCCTGGCTGGCGTCGATCAAAATAGCGCGAATAGTTCTCCACACCCGAGCAGTACCCCAGCTCCCGCAACATTTCTAGGTCTAGCTCTGTCCGTTCTTTGATGCGCTTGGCTTCTTCAAACCGTCCCTGGGCCTCGAAGAATTGGATTTGGGCGACTAAATCGGTTTGTATTTCTTGGATGGCTTGGGCCAGGACGTCCTTGCTGGTGACAAAGAGGTTGGCTGGAAAGATGGCCACGTTTTGTTCTTCTGTAATCTTGCTGCCTGTAGCCGGGTCAATGCTTTGAATGGCCTCGATCTCATCGCCCCAAAAGAAAAAACGATACGCATGGTCTGCATAAGCCAAGAAAATATCCACCGTGTCCCCTTTGACCCTAAAATTGCCTCGTTCAAAGTTCTTATCATCTCTGCTATAGAGCATGTCCACGAAGTTGAGGAGCAGTTGGTTGCGGACAATTTTATCGCCGACTTTGAGGCGGAGAACGTTCTTGCCGAATTCTTCGGGGTTACCAATACCATAGATACACGACACAGAGGCAACGACAATGACGTCTCTTCTGCCCGTGAGTAACGCAGAGGTGGCCCTTAAGCGTAGTTTTTCTAGCTCTTGGTTGATGGCCAGGTCCTTTTCAATGTACACATTGCTGCTAGGGATGTAGGCCTCGGGCTGGTAGTAGTCATAGTAGGAAACAAAATACTCCACGGCATTGTCTGGAAAGAACTGCTTGAGCTCGCCGTAGAGCTGGGCCGCCAGGGTTTTGTTGTGGCTGATGACGAGGGTGGGGCGATTGAGGGTTTGGACGACATTGGCAATGGTGAAGGTCTTGCCCGAGCCAGTAACGCCTAGCAGGGTTTGGGCAGCCTCGCCTCGCTCCACGCCCTCCACCAGTTGTTGGATAGCCTTGGGTTGGTCACCGGTGGGTTGATAAGGAGCTGTGAGCTTGAATGGCATGGGCAATGGGAGAAATTAGGCGGCTTGGCGTTGTCCTGCTTCTAGGCGGTAAATATGCTCAAAACCTTTGATAAGTGATTCACGGTGTGTGACTAGAATGACTGTAGGCACCGTTTTTAACACTAGCTGTAATAATTCCTGCGCACTAGTTTCATCCAAAGCACTCAGCGTTTCGTCTAGGATCAGCACCTCGGGCTGGTAGCTCAGGCAGCGCGCTAGTAAAATGCGTTGTTTCTCTCCTCCACTCAGCTTCTTCCCCCCATCGCCTGTAGCCTCGTCCAGTCGGTCGTTGAGGTATGCCAGAGGCATGGTCTGGGCCGTAGGCAGGTCTGTCATCAAATTATCTGCAATAGTCCCATTGATCAAATTGGCCTCTTGATCCGCGAAATGTACGTACCGACCAATGTCAGTAAGCGACAGTTGCTCCATAGGCTTACCATACAGCAGTACCTCGCCCTGCTGTGGCGTATAGAGGCCGGCTAACACATGACTGAGGGTGCTTTTGCCTACCCCTGAGGCGCCTACAATGGCTAGATGCTCGCCTGGGCGGATGGTTAGTGAAATGTTTTGTAAAACAGGGGTGGACTGTTGGTGATAGGCAAAGGAAACGTTGCGGAGTTGTAGAATAGGCGTGGTAGAAGTAGCTGGTGTCCATGGTAAAGAAGTATCTGTCGTGCGAGTAGGCAAAGCAAGTAGTTCGAGGACTTTTTCTAGATCAATAAGGCTAGCGAGTAGAGTGCGGGTTTGGCGTGTAATGCGGCGCATTTTATGGTGCATCATCCAGGTGTAGCCCTTGATGGCAACAAAGTCGGCGACAGAGAGCGTTCCTGCCCGTAACAACAGCACCATATGAACTACTAAGCCTCCAGCTACGAGAAAGAAGAGGGTGTCTTGCACGAGATGGATCCAGTATTGCCAAAAGTTGTTGCGCCACCATTCACGTGCTTCTTTATCAAAAAGCTTGGCTAACCGATGGGTTTCTGTGGCTAGATGAAACTGGGCGAACTTGGTGCTTTGCAGGCTGTCGTTCATAGCCGTATGCACTTCGTCTGTAATCTTCCACACCTGGCGCCTAGACTGTAGAAAGCGGCGTATGCTTCCATAGACATAGCCATAAGTGAGTAAGATGAGTGGCGGGAAGTACCAAGTATTACGATTGAGATGTAGGAGAGCCAGAGAACTAGTGGCAAAGGTGATAAGGGTGGGAAAGATTTGTACAAAAGAGGCACCCATAAAGTCGCGCACGCTTTGTGATACACGGGTGGTAGCGCTAATGACTTCGGGTTGGGTGTAGTGCTCCCAAGTTTGGATTGGTACCTGATGCAGATTGGTGACGACGCGCAGGCGGATGTCTCGGGTAGCTTGGTTGATGACTGGAAAGAAAAAGACTTCTATAAGATGGGGCAGGGTCATGCAGGCATTCCAGCAAAGTACAATCAACGCGACGGTGAGGAGGTTATCAGTCAAGGAAAACGCCTCGTAATGCTTGAGCAAATAGCCCCAGAGCCAGGGGGCAGCTGTGTAGACGAGTGTGTTGGCTAGGATAACGACTAGCGTGGTGATAGTGGCGAGGCGGCTAGTCCTATCTTTCCACAAAAAGGGCACTAATAGGCGGAAGACCTTTACAAAAAGTATGGACATGTAGGCTGTCGAGCTTGGTGAGCAGCCGAAGTTAGTGGTTTTTGAGCAGGAGGTATAGCGGGGTAGCGCTAAAGGGTATCACAGTAGTCAGCTCTCGCTTTTTATTGGCCCCAGTAGGTAGCCTAATAGTTGTCCACGGCTGTGTATGTAGAGCGCTTTCTCAAGAGTTATTACCCAAGAATGCTTAACTTCAGCGCTTAACTAAATTTTCTCCGTAATGGCCCTGAATCATATCTCCCCATCTACCTCCGTCTTTGATGAGATGGCTCAAGATGAGCATGAGCAAATTGTTTACTGTTATGACAAAGCCACGGGCTTGAAGGCGATTATTGCCATTCATAACACGGCGCTAGGCCCTGCCTTGGGGGGGACGCGTATCTGGGATTATGCCCAGGAGGGGGAGGCACTAACAGATGTATTAAGGCTATCTAAGGGGATGACGTATAAAGCGGCGTTGGCAGATCTGAAGCTGGGGGGTGGCAAAGCAGTGATTATAGGGGATGCAGCCCAGCTCAAGACCCCAGCCCTGCTCAAAAGATACGGTCAGTTTGTGGATACCTTACAGGGTCATTATATCGCAGCACCTGACGTTAACACCAATATACATGACATGGTGGCTATTGCTGAAGGAACAAAGCATGTACAATCACTCCCTAGCGCTCAGGGCGGCAGTGATGATCCTTCGCTTTTTACGGCGTATGGCACTTACCTCGGCATTAAGGCAGCGGTGAAAAAGGCGTACGGCACCGAAAACCTTGAAGGCAAAAAAATTGGCGTAGAGGGCGTAGGTAAGGTAGGGCGTTTTTTGATCGCCCATTTATGCAAAGAAGGAGCCCAAGTCTACGTCACAGATATAGCTCAAGAGCGACTCACTGCCATTGCCCAAGCCCATCCTGTACACATCGTGCAGCCTGATGCCTTCTATGACCTACCTTTAGACGTATATGCGCCTTGTGCTTTAGGTGCCACGGTAAATGATGCCACTCTGGCCCGACTTCAGTGTAAAGTGATTGCGGGTGCTGCTAATAACCAACTGGAAGATATACAGCGGCATGGGCGGTTACTGTTTGAGAAAGGGATTATCTATGCGCCAGACTTTCTAGTCAATGCAGGGGGGCTGATCAATG
>JBCCWZ010000008.1:0-17121 GCA_039192615.1 Bacteroidota bacterium | reverse complement strand
TGGTTGCTTCTTCATAATCTACTGTAGGCGACATCTTCTTTTCAAAAAGCTGCTTGGCACGTTGGTAGTTAGCCTCCCCTAACTTCAGTTTCCGCTGGGCCTGCCTCAGGTCTCTTTTCAGTCTTTCAAGATCCTCAGGAGTAGGCAATCGCTTAAGGCGAGCGATGGTTGCACCTGGCTTTACCTGATCGCCTACCGTTACGTAGAACTTGTCGATAATGCCTGACATCTTTGTTTTCAACGCTGCTTCTTTGTGAGGAACTAGGTTCCCTGAAATGACTAGTTTGTTAACGATATCCATTTTCACAGGTGCCTGGGTGGTAAGGCCCCGAAGGGCATTCTTTTTTCGATTGGCAATGGTGCGCCATACGGCCAGACCAACTAGACTGGCTATCAATAAAATGACGATGAGTATTCTGTTACGCTGCATATTATTCTGAGTTGAGTGCTTTGATAGGAAGGATAGCCGTGGCCCTTCTGGCTGGCATCAAGCCTGCGATGGCACCTGCTGTAACAAGGAGTATTAAGGCAGTGATGGCTGCAGAGGGCCTGAAAACAAGATGCCCCAGCATAGATGGGTTTATATAGTCTATCAGTCGGTTCAGCAGATGAATGCTACCTACTCCTGCCAGCATACCAACAATGCCAGCTACTAAGCTAATAAATATGGCCTCCGTCATAACCATCAGGAGAATCTCCTGAGCGCTGGCACCAATTACTTTTCTAATGCCTATTTCCTGGGTTCTCTCTTTGACCAGAACAAACATCATGTTGCTAACACCTACAATACCGCTGAGCAACATACAAATACCTACAAGCCACAGAAACAGTCGGATAACGTTGAAGAGTGTATTAAATTTTTCTACTTCTTTTTTGTTATTGTAGGTATATATCTTGGCCGACTCTGTTTTACCAGGATGAAGTTGTTCCAATAAATAAGTCTTTGTTTTATCTTCTACTGCCTGCGCGCTGACTCCTGCCTTCAACGAGACAAGGAATTGATCAAACCCTGTAATGCCGTAGGTTTTCTGTATCCATTGCATAGGTACAAATACCCTTTCCTGAAATGCTTTGTTAAAAGAAGTATTGCTGTCTAAAGTACCTATCACTTGGTGGTAGCGACCATCGACACTGATAAACTTACCTATAGGGTCTTCCTTTTTAAAGAGCGCAGTTTTCACATCATGGCCAATAACGCAAACTTGTCTGGTCAGTGTTTCATCACGCTGATTAAAAAATCTACCCTGGTCAAGAACAAGTTTCATGATTTGGGCGTAGTGAATGCCTACTCCTTGAAGGGTGCTAGCAGAATAATCTTCTCCCTGATAACGCAATTTAGAGCTACTAAACCAAATAGACGGAGCTATGTGTTCAATGTCCTTTATACTAGCTTGCAGTTTATTAAGCAAAGGCGTTGTGTAAGGGGAGGAAGGACTCCAGAAGGATATAAAATTTTCTGCGTATCGAGAGAAGTTCTTCGAAGTACCATTGTAAAGGCTTTCACCTGCGCCTAACAGCAGGACTAACAAAAAAATACCCCAAGCCACGCCAAAGCCGGTCAGGATACTCCTGAATTTGTTTTGTCGCAGATTTTCGAAGCTCTCTTCCAGGTAATAACGGATACTCATAATAGGTTACCGCAATCATTCGAGCCGCAGTGGCTTTTGAGGGCCTAACATAAACATTTTTTCTTTCATGGGTGATCTGTGACTATATCTTTGCTCATCTAGGCTAGTGCCGCTAAATTTGAAAGCTTAAAATTAGGCTACTTATGAAAAAACCAGTCATCATCTTCGGCGCCCACGAGATGGGCAGGGTCGCGTTGGATATTTTACAGCAAAACGATGTGGTTGTCTATGGCTTTCTCGATGATGATGAGGCCCTGCAGGGCCAGGAGATCAACCATGTGCCGGTGCTAGGCAATACGACGGCCGAAAGTTATTGGGAGCTGCTGGGCAAGGACTGTGAAGCATTTATAGCACTCGCAAATCAAAAGAAACAGGCAACACTCCTTGCAATGCTCAAGGAGAAAAAGCAGCTGGTGCCTATCAATGCCATTCACATCTCAGCCATTGTTGAGGAGTCGGCTATGTTTGGCCACGGCAATCTGATGAATGCGAATGTGGTTTTAGGGACTAATGCTACCTTAGGCAACAGCTGTACGCTGCATACCCAAGTAGCTGTAGAGCATGGCGCCGTTATTAAAGACTTTGTACAAGTAGGAGCTGGGAGTGTCATAGGCCCCAACGTTACCCTCCACGAAGAAGTGTTTGTTGGCGCAGGCGCTACTATTGTGGCAGGCGTAGAAATTGGTGCAGAGGCCAGTATTGGGGCTGGTGCAGTAGTCCTAGAAAATGTAAAACCAGGTGAAGCAGTATTAGGCAATCCAGCAAAACCAGTCCAACTCAAGTAAGCGCTATGGAGCAGCCTTATAGCATATTACTCTATTACTGTTACACGACGATCGAGGATCCAGAGAGATTTAGAGAGGCGCATCATCGGTATTGCCTCGAGAAAGGACTGCGGGGGCGGATTATCATTGCGCACGAAGGTATTAATGGGACTATTTCTGGGCCTCAGGCGGTTTGTGAGGCATATATGCGTGACCTCAAAGCAGACACTAGGTTTGCCCATGCGCACTTCAAGGTGGAAGCACATGACCAGCATGCCTTCCAAAAACTCCACGTCAGGGTCAAGCCTGAGATTGTACACGCGGGACTCCCACACATCGATCCTAATGAAAAGACAGGCAAGTATATTTCGCCGCAAGATTTTAAACGCATCAAAGATAACGAGGAGGTGGTAGTGATCGATGCACGGTCTAATTATGAGCACCGCCTAGGCCGCTTTGAGAATGCGGTTACTTTAGACATCGATCATTTTAGGGAGTTCCCAGGCAAAGTAGAGGAGTTAGCCCTTTACAAAGACAAAAAGGTAATTACTTACTGCACAGGCGGCATTAAGTGCGAGAAGGCAAGTGCGTACTTGCTCGAGCAGGGCTTCAAAGATGTGTATCAACTGCATGGAGGCATCATCCAGTATGGCCTGGACACAGATGGAGAAGGATTTGAGGGACAGTGTTATGTGTTTGATAACCGCTTGGCTACGACCATTAACAGGAAAGACCCTTCTGTGATTAGTGAATGCTATGTGTGCCACACGGCTTGCGATCGGATGGTGAATTGTGCTAATCCTACTTGCAACATTCATGTGCCTATCTGCGAGGCTTGCGCCACTTCCTTAGAGGGAGCTTGCTCGCCTGCTTGCCGGCAGCACCCTGCCAAACGGCCTTACGATGGCACGGGCTACTATGCGACGAAGATGAATGGGTATAATCCGTACAAAGGGTTACAGCGCAAGAAGGGATAAAGTAAAAAGTCCTGAGTTATAACCTCAGGAAAACGGGTTACCTTCATCAAGGTAGAACATCATACTGAGCCCTTATTTTAAATTTCTGTAGAAATTCTCATGACTACCCAGCGCTACCAAGATGAGTTGCTTGGCATTGTACTGATAAGCCAGTAAGGTAAGCTGATTATTCATTCTAAACTTGTAGACACAAATACCTTTCAGGTCTCCCTTTTTTGCTTTCCCTAAAGCAGGGTCGGCGATAAGGGCACGGATGGCTTGTTCTAAGTCTTTTCTTTGATTGGGGTGTAATTTCTTGGTTTGCTTACTAAAAGCAGAGGTTTGTAAAATTTCCATGGCTCGCCTTAGCTTTCAAACTGAAAGGCTGTGAGTTGCTTTGTGGCTACCTCTTGCTGGCCCAAGAGTATATCTCTGATAAAGTTGTAAGGCAAATCAGGGTTCTCCTCAGCTATCTTCCCAATCTTAGCCCAATACTCAATTTGCTTGGCAACAGATCGGTTCATGGCTTGGGACGAAGCTTTGGCTTGTGTGACAATAAATTCTGATAGTCTGACTGCTGTATTCATGGTAGCATTGTGCATCTTTTTGTTGCAAAAAGCAACTTTTTTCTTTCAAATGCAACTCTTACATTGTTCAGCCGTGCGCTTCAAATTCAAAATAATGGAGTGCCAAACACCATTATACATATTTTGCTTTGATCTATTCAGTTGGAACGCAGGTATTTGAGCTGTTTTACTTCCCGTTGAGTCACGAAGCGCCATTTTTCTTAAAATAAAGCCTACAATGCAAATATATACCCTGATTATAGGACTTACATGCTGTGTGAGTTGTGTTACAAACGATTCTAAAGAAGCACAACAAAAAGACTCAGCGGCTCTCAAAGCCACACAAGCGGCTACTACACACAAAAGCAACGATTCCAAAACAGCGAAACAAGAAGACCTAAAAGTCCGCGAAAGCAGCAGATCGCCTACTACATACGAGGGCAAACCTTGGTACTATGAGGCAGAAGAAACTACACTAAAAGGTGCGCAACAAGCCGTTATCGATGCGTTTGGATGGGATCATGTCATTATCCAAATGCCTGGTGGTGCCTTGAAAGAAATAACGGGGAGAGCAGACTTGTATTTTACGCCTCAGGACTGTAAAAAATGGGACTACAAGACGTTTGGGAAAGAATATAAAGTTGGAGATGAGGAAATAACTCACTTGTGGGGCAAACAGGAAAGTAAGACAAACACTGGTGTATTGCCTTATGCCATCAAGGGTCTCTTAAAGAAAGCTCAGGGCTCCAATATTGTCGTTATTGTTTCTATAGGCGTTAGAGAGGCATTAGGCATTAGTCAGGAAGCTGAAGATTACCTGAAGAAACTGGAAGAAGAGGGTAAGATTGGGGAATACTACATCCTCAATTCAAAGGAAGTACCTGCTCGGCACAACGCGTGTGTTAAAGCCGGAAAAAAAGTGTATACCTTACTGCATACTACGTGCTGAGTGGATCAGCAGGCTTATTGCTGGTGCCTAGAGATGCTTGAGCTGCCTCACCTCTCTGTCTGTCAGCATACGCCATTTTCCTCGAGCTAGATCCTTCTTGGTTAGGTGGCCATACAGCACACGGTCTAGCTTGACTACCTTATAGCCCAGGTGCTCAAATATGCGCCTTACCACTCTATTCCGGCCCATGTGTATTTCCAAACCAATGCTGGTACGGTCTTGCTCTACAATCTCCAGCTTGTCTACTTGGGCTACCCCATCTTCTAGTACAACGCCTGCCTTGATTTGGTCAAAATCAGCATCACTAAGCGGCCTGTTTAGTAACACATGGTACAGCTTCTTCACGTTGCTAGTCGGATGTGCAAGTTTCTTTGCTAAGTCCCCGTCATTAGTCAGGAGCAAGAGCCCTGTTGTATAGCGATCTAGCCTGCCTACAGGATAGATTCGCTCTGGACAAGCGTTTTTGACCAACTGAAGCACCGTTTTTCTGCCTTGCGGGTCTTGCATCGTGGTGATGTAGTCTTTAGGCTTGTTTAGGAGCACATACACAGGTTTGCTGGTCTTTAAGGTTTGTCCTTGGTATTGCACCACATCGTGCGGAGCTACTTGGTAGCCGAGAGTGGTTACTATTTGCCCATTCACAGTGATCTTTCCTGCTTGGATGAGGGCATCAGCTGCTCTGCGGGCACAAACTCCGGCATTACTAATCAGCTTATTGAGCCGGATGGACTTAGAGGGCGCTACTTGCTCTACAGTCTCTCGAGAAGCTTTTTTCATAAGCAACGCAGTTTGCTATTAGGCATGTGCTACAGAGGAAGCTTACAGGGATGTGGCTTTTTCAGAGAGCTTAGCGGCCAGTGAGTGGCGGGTATGCGGTACTACTTGGAGCCTTTCCTTGTCAATCAACTCACCTGTCACGATGCAGATGCCGTAAGTGCCATTCTTGATTCTCACCAAAGCAGCTTCTAGCTCTGCAATGAACTTTCTTTGCCGGGCGGCCAGCTGTCCCAAGCTCTCCTTCTCAGCCACCTCAGCACTATCTTCGAGCATTTTGATGTTGGGATCAGTGTTATTTTCCTTTTTTCTATCTAGTGAACTCAGGATCGTCGCAAGTTCCTCATTCGCTTTCGCTAATTTCTTGATAATACCTGCTTCAAATACTTGAAGCTCTTCTGAGGAGTATCTCTTTTGTTGGTGCTGATGCATAACGCTTTCTATTGTCTGCACAAGATTTATTCATTTCTGTTTAAAACTTACCATAAAAAGCCAGCACACTGTAGTTTGTATCCGGGTCTGTAAGAAATCAGCCCGTGATAGCATCAGTGCTATTGCTTAACAAAAGTTAAAATGGTAAGTAGGCTTAGTGGCGTAGTCGACTGACTGGGGAGGAAAATTAAGTAAAGATTCTTGTGCAAACAAAGTACCGACGCAAATCATTATCATATGCCTTCAATCTCACACAAAGCCCTCATATTCGCTGGCCCCTCTGGCTCCGGCAAGACCACCATTGCTCGCTATTTATTGGAAAATAATGGGGATCTAGGTTTTTCTGTTTCAGCCTGCACCCGTGCTAAACGGCCTCAAGAGATCCACGGCAAAGATTATTACTTCTTATCGGTAGATGAATTCAAGCGTAAAATTGAGCAAGAGGCATTTATCGAGTGGGAAGAGGTGTATGAGGGGCGCTACTATGGCACGCTCAAGACCGAGGTAGCCAACCTATGGAAGGCTGGCAAAGTAGCGGTCTTTGATATGGATGTTCAGGGCGCTTTGCGGCTAAAATCTTACTTTGAGGAGGATGCTTTGGCAGTTTATGTACAAGTCCCTTCTCTATCATTATTAGCAAGACGCTTAATAAAAAGAAAAACAGAGCCTGCAGAGGAGCTGGTGCGTAGAATCGGTAAAGCAGAGCAAGAAGCTAGTTCAGCAGCCCAATTCGATGTAGTACTTATCAATGAGCAACTGAAGACCAGCTTGTGTAATGCTTGGAGACTTGCAGATGAATTTTTAAAAAGATAGCCTTTTCTAGGCCGCAGAATGCCTGGGTGAAGAGTCATTAAAAAGTGGCCGAAAAGCTGTCTATATGATTTTAGGAGGCTATAACAGGCTCTGGCTCTGTGACATCAGCGATAATTCTGCCACAGTGTTCACATACGGTGATACTCTTTTTTTCTTTGATATCTATCTGCTTCTGGGGAGGTACTTTGTTAAAGCATCCGCCACAGGCTTCCTTAATGATAGTAACCACCGCAAGTTTATTGTGGAAATTTGCTCTAATCCGCTCATAGGTCTTCTGGAGTGGCCCATCAATACGCTTTAGGACTTTGCTACGCTGGCCATGAAGCTTTTTCGCTTCACCTTCGCTTTCTGCCACTAATACCTGGAGTTCTTCTTGCTTGTCAGCCAATACTTGCTGCGTTTTCTCTATTGCCGCCTGATTCTGCTCTAGCTCCAGCTTTTTCTTATCTATATTTTCATAGGCAGTTTTGATGTGCTTTTCTGCCAGTTGTATCTCTAGTTTCTGTAGGTCAATCTCCTTGGTAATAGCATCATACTCTCGGTTATTCCGTACATTCATCTGCTGCTCTTCGTACCTTTTCACCAAAGTTTCTAGGTCTTTGATGCGCCCTCGTTGGGTAGTAATAGCTTGCTCCAGCTCGGCAAGCTCTTCTTGGATACGCTGTGAGTGTGTCTTGAGACTGTCTGATTCAGCTTCCAAATCTTCTACTTCCTCGGGGAGGGCGCCGCGCAGTTTAGTAAGCTGATCTAAGGCCCGGTCGATGTTTTGTAGCTCAAGCAGGGCGTTGAGTTTTTTTTCTATGGTGTTCTCCATGGACGTTGTTAGAGATAGTGGATAGGATTGGTTACAGTTTCACACTGTAGGAGTGCAATACTAGCAAATTTTTCAGATAGTAGGGTATGGATCAAGGCTTTCGTCCCCACTTCGCTTTCGTAGTGACCTATGTCAGCAATAAGTAGTTGACCCTCCGCCTGGAAGAAATCATGGTATCTGACATCAGCAGTTACCAGTACGTCTGCTTGCTGCTTAATAGCTGCTTGGATCAGGCCGCTGCCCGATCCACCACAAACTGCTACTCGTTGGATAGCTCTTTTTAAGGGGGCTGTGTAGCGAATACAGGCGAGGGTCATCTTAGTTTTGAGGTATTGTAGAAACTCCTCGCTGCTTAAAGGCTGAGGGAGCACGCCTACCATGCCAGCTCCTACCTGGGCATCTGTATTTTGCAGCTGTTGGATGTAGTAAGCTACCTCTTCGTAAGGGTGGGCCTCCTGCAAGGCGCGCAGCACGGATGCTTCTAGGTGGGCTGGAAAAACTACTTCGATGCGCTCTTCTTCCACCTTTTCGAGTTGGTGAGGTGTTCCTACGTGTGGGGTAGCGGCGGCTGTAGGTTGAAAAGATCCTGTACCCGTAGTCACAAAACTGCAGTGAGTATAATCACCAATACACCCTGCACCTGCTGTATGGAGTGCTTGGAGCAGTGGCTTGGTAGCTGCCGGAGGCACAAAGGTGGTCAGCTGCCTGAGGGTACCTGGTTTGGGCAGCAAAATGGAGAGGTCTTGCAGGCCCAGGGTTTGCGCTATTTGTCGATTGACACCCTGCGCTACATTATCCAGGTTGGTATGCAGGCTGTAGATAGCTAAATCTTCCTTGATGGCGTAGGCGAGGCACTTTTCTACGTAACTTTTCGCAGTAAGCCGTTTGATGGGCCGAAAAATGAGTGGGTGATGGGCAATGATGAGGTTGCAGGCTTTGGCTTTGGCCTCTTGCAGGACTGCTTCTGTGATGTCCAAACAAATGAGTACGCCCGTTACTGAGGCACCAACTTCTCCCACTACCAGCCCCGCATTGTCATACGCCTCTTGATAAGCCAGAGGAGCGATCTGCTCTAGATACGCCACGATATCTTTTATCCGAATCATGAGAGGGCTTATGAGGGGTTCAGGTTTTGTAATCGACTAGCAAAGTTAACAATTTTACAGCTGTGGCTGGTTGGCTAGTATAGCCCTAGAAAACGACCAAAGTATGTATGCATTCTATAAGGAAGTCCTTGTTTTTGTCATTAATTTTGGCCGTGAGATTTTTTAGACACATTGGCCTACTCATCTTGCTAGTGCATGTTATACCAGCACAAGCACAGGAAGAGCAATACCTCGATGACACCCCCCAGGATGTGTACAATCCTACAACCACGCTGTTTACCACCCAAGAGGCTATCCAATACCACTTAGGGGGGTACAAGGCTATAGCAGACGATATGGGCATCTTTGGGATGCATCGCTTCACATTCGTTCAGCAGTATGGTAATAAGCTCCAGAACTTGGGCAATAATGGAACGGCGGTGAAGCCGATCTTTTACACCTTACCAGAACAGATAGGCGCTACCTCAGGCTTTCATGCCTATGACATTTACTTCCGCAACCCTCATCAGTTTCGGTATTATGACACTAAGTCGCCTTACACCGAGTTGTATGTGGTGCTGGCCCGCTTTGGTAGCGCTTTCGCTGATGTATGCTACACGCGTAATATCACGCCCAACTGGAACGTGGGGGGACATTTCCGGCGCATGATGACGCACAAGGAATGGATTCCGGCCGGGTCACCGGATATGCATGTAATGCTTCCTTATGGAATTGATGTTTTTACGCACTACAAAACAGCCGATAAAAGATACCAGCTTCTGGCGCACTGGCTGTTCATGGAGCATCACGTACGGGAGACAGGGGGGATATATACGGAGGAATATAGCAGTGGAGCATCCATTGTTGAGCAGGAGCTCTTTCAAAACAGTATAGACAACAGGCTTCGCGACGTAAAAAGTAGTGACCAAAGAAATCGTTTTCATTTGTACCATCAGTTGGGACTAGGAGAGCAGCTTTGGGCCTACCACGAGCTCGGGCTTCAAAAGCAATGGCATTTCTTTGGCGCAGATGCTGATAAACATTGGGGCCATGATGAGAGTAGAACTTTTCTAGGAGGCAAGCCAGATGATTTAGATGAGGCGCTGAAGGCGACGACTACTATGTGGCATGCGCAGCATGAACTAGGCGTGAAAGGCGACTGGCAAAACCTGTTCTATAATGGCTATTACCGCTACAAAGACGTTGGGTTCAAGCATGAGTATGAGCATGAGGAGCTGGAAGATAAATACCCTCTGCATGAACACTATGTGGGCCTGCGCACTAGGTATGACTTGGCAAACCGTCAATCTTTCTTGCACCTGGGGGGCGAGTATTTGTTACAAGGACTTTACAAAGCTTGTGTAGGCTACCAGGGAAATATTTTTGACTTAGCATTGGAGCGTACTAGGTACCAACCTTCTTTTTTGGCCCAACACTATCGTGGCTACCATCGGGAATGGGACAACCACGGCTTCACTTCCCCTACTGCCACACAGCTCAGAGGAGGCTGGCGACTAGAAGGCAATGTGGTGCAGCTCAGGCCTAACGCCAGCTTCACACGGGTGGAGAAGCATATTTATTTCAAGCACCTCAGCGATGATAAGTTAAAGCAAAGGAAGACAGTGGTAGCTATCCCCCGACAGGATAACCAATATGCGGATGTGGTAACACTAGGCACCGACTTTGGCTTGGCTTTAGGGGCATATATCCATTGGGATAGTGAGGTTACTTTTGCCAAGGTATGGGGCCCTAGTGCCCAGCTTTTTCACGTTCCTACCTGGTTGATCAATTCTAGGCTGTACTATGCGCGCACTAATGAGGCAGGCAATGGAACTATAGAAGCAGGTATCGACGTCAATTGGAAGTCTTATTACAAGGCTGATGCTTATGACCCCGTGATCCAGCAGTTTTACTGGCAGGATGAATTCAATGTGTACAGCTATCCAGTGCTGGATTTGTTTGTTAATTTTAGAGTCAAGTACCTGCGTATGTTCTTTAAATTCAGCCACGGGAACGAACATCTGTTCTTACCAGGCTACTTTGTGACACCCCTTTATCCAGGCCAAAAGCGTGCCTTAGACATAGGGTTTAGCTGGTCTTTTTTTGATTAATCACTACTTCGCTCTTCAGAGCAGCAACCTACCATTGTAGCGGCTTATGACACATTATGAACACCGAGGGAAAGGAAAGCTAGGCAGCTACCCTATTGTCAATGTAACCTTTAGTACCATGCTGGCCTTGTTGGTGGTAGGACTGTTTGGGCTGCTACTGCTCCATGCAGCCAAGCTGACAAGCGTCATCGAAGAAAATGTCAACATTCAAGTCTATCTACACAAAAACGTCTCAGAAAGCGAAAGCGTACGGATTAGCCAGCTACTGAGTCAACAAGACTTCGTACTCAAGAAGCATGGGCATGCACAGCTCAAGTTTATTAGTAAGGAAGAAGCAGCCCAAGCCTTTATCCAAGAAACTGGCGAGAGTTTTTTACACGTGTTAGATGAGAATCCGCTCAGAGACGTTTATATAGTCAGCATTGCTCGCAACTACCAGCACAAGGCCCAGCTTAAAGCTATCAAAGGTAAGGTAGAGGCCATCAGTGGGGTTTTTGAGGTAGATTATATAGAGGGATTTGCCGCCTCTGTCAAGCGCACCATCACTAGAATAGGCACGATACTGGCTACTTTTTCTGTTATCTTACTCGTCGTGGTGAGTGTGTTAATCAACAGCACCATCAAACTAGCGGTCTACTCCCAACGCTTCTTGATCAGGAGCATGAACCTGGTCGGTGCTACCGCTGCCTTTATTAGAAGACCCTTCTTGGCCAGGGCTGTATTCATTGGCTTGATAGCCGGCACCATAGCGAACCTCTTGCTGCTTTTACTACTATATTATGCCAACAGACAGATGGAAGCATTAGTGCAGCTCCAGGAGCCTCTTCATATCTTCATATTACTGGGAATGATTCTTATGATAGGGGTTTTGATCAGTTTCATCGGTACTTACAGAGCCATCAATAAGTACCTGAACATGTCACTAGACGAATTATATTAGCATGAAGCAGGATACTAACCCCCTGTCTTTTGGCAAAAGCAACTACCAGCTCCTGGTGCTTTTGTTAGGCTTTATGTTGATGGCCTTGGATCAAGCTCCCTACGGCTTTGGAGTCCTCGGCCTTACTATAGTCGTACTGGGCTTAGTCATTGAGTTTTTTGCTATCATATACAGAGGTAATCGCTAACCCTTATCCAATACACGATGCCGCTCAAGGAAATACCTCTTTTTGATCCTCACAAGCTGCAAGAAGGAATGGTCTTGTCCATTAATAAACCCCTGCATTGGACTTCCTTTGACGTGATTAAGAAGCTACGATCAGCTTGGGCAGTGAAGAAAATAGGGCATGCGGGGACCCTAGACCCGTTGGCCACGGGGCTGCTGTTGGTTTGTACAGGCAAAAAGACCAAAAGTATCAGCCAGTACCAGGACTTAGAGAAGGTATATACGGGAACGATGGTTTTGGGCAAAACAACGCCTTCTATCGATTTAGAGACGGCATTTGACAGCGAACGGCCTTATGACCATGTGACCGAAGCGGTCATACAGCAGCTAGCACGTACTTTTGTAGGTGCCATTGAGCAAGTACCACCGGCTTACTCGGCGCTCAAGATGCAAGGAGAAAGAGCGTATAAGAAGGCCCGCCAGGGGCAAGAGATCAAGCTGGCGCCCAGGCCAGTTTTTATCCATTCCTTGATCATCACCACTGTTAACCTCCCTAGCGTTGATTTTGAGGTGACTTGTAGCAAAGGGACGTATATTCGGAGCTTGGTGCGCGACTTGGGAGAGGGGCTGGGGACAGGGGCTTATTTGAGTCGGTTATGCAGAACGCGTATTGGTGATTTTAGGCTGGAGGAGGCGTATGAGGTGGAGACCTTGACTAAGGAATAATTCTCCATTCAACAACGGAGCAATATGAGAATATACGAGGGGAGCGAGGCATTCCAGTCATCACGCAACACAGTACTGACAATGGGTACGTTCGATGGTGTGCATGTAGGCCATCAACAATTGCTTCGGCAGCTGCGTGCCCAGGCGCAGGAGATCAATGGGGAAACTGCCCTACTCACCTTCTGGCCGCATCCCCGGCTAGTACTGGCCCCTACCCATGCTACTCCTATCCAACTCTTGACCCCTTTGGAAGAGAAGACTGCGCTACTAGCCCAGCAAGGCCTCGACCACCTCATCGTTATCCCTTTTACCCAAGCCTTGGCCCAGCTCAGTGCCCAAGATTTTATTCAGCAAGTGCTCGTAGGCCAAATAGGCATGCAGCATATCCTCGTAGGGCATGATCATCGGTTTGGTAAGGGCAGAGCAGGGAATATGGCTTTGCTCCAAGAAGCAGGAAGCCAGGAGAGCTTTACAGTCGCTGAGGTGCCCCCTGTTATGGTTGACCATGTAACTGTAAGCTCCACCAAAATTAGGCGGCTGTTGCTCGCCGGTGATATTGAAAATGCGAATGCTTACTTGGGCCGGTCTTATGCGATGTCATGTATCGCCAGGCAAGGTATCACAGATGGAGCAGGGCTTGTATTAACTCCCGCCAATACGCATCAGCTCATTCCTGGAGCGGGTAGCTATGAGGTACAGGTCACCTATCAGGACATCGTTCACTTAGGCAACCTCCACATCACCAACAATAGTACCCCTGCCTTGGAGCTGGAAGTACCAGCACTGTCAGGTATGGCCGCACGGGAGGGTAGCCTGCACATAGTATTCTCTAAGAATAGAGGTAGTTGAGAATAAAAAGTCCTGAGTTTGTAACTCAGGACAACAGGAGTACAGTACCCAACAAGCTGCCTTATTTACTCAAAGTATAGCGGATGTTGGTGACTACCCGTACTTTCTTGATAGCAGGTCGCTCTGTAGCTGTAATAGAAAATTGGCCTTGCCTAGCATGGCGTATGTTGCCCACTTTACTACCTGAATCTTGGGCAAATTGGTCAGCCGCTTTCCGTGCGTTGAGGGTGGCTTCCCGAATCATGGCTGGCTTAATGTCATTGAGCTTGGTGAAGGAAAATTCTAAATCAGGGTCGTAATCATTATCTCTAAAATTTATAAGAATACCTTGTTTTAGCAGTGTTCCTGCTTTTAATACAGCAGCCTGGACGGCGGGAATATTGCGAGAAAGTACGGTGACACATAGATTGGCTTTGTATCTATTTTTCTGTTCCTCCTCACGGTAACGTCTCTCTGCTTCATAATCACGGATGGTAGGGATTTGTTTGACAATTTCGTCATTACTCAGGCCCTCTTTATGCAAGAACTGCACAATCGTATTGGTCTGCTTGGCTATATTTTTTTGGAGTACGGACCAGTCATTAGCAGCCAGAGAAAAATTTATCTTCCAGCGTGCTAAATCAGCTGCTACTTCGCGCTCTGCCAAGCCTTTCACATCGACAAAAGGCTGTGTCGCATGTAGTCTCGAAAGTGCAAAGCCAAGAATAAGACTGGAAATAATAAGGCTGATACTGAACCATAGGCCTATAGAATGCATTGGACGGGCTGAAGGATTGTTTTCCATGGTATGTTACTTTTTTGTTCGGCCTCAAGAAAAAAAATGATAATGATAACGCCAAAAATAATTCCTGGATCAGCTGGTATAGTACACCCGCTTCACACGCTCGCTCACATTGGTGAGTACTTCATAGGGAATGGTGTTGAGTGCAGCTGCTACCTCAACGATGGGGCGCTCTGGGCCAAATATGATCGCTTCATCGCCCTCAGCCACAGATATATCCGTTACATCTACCATACACATATCCATACAAATATTCCCCACCGTAGGAGCCAGTTGCCCCTTGATCCATACGCTGCCGTTGCCGTTACCCAGTGCCCTGCTAAAACCATCGGCATAGCCAATAGCCAGGGTCGCTATCTGCATGGATTTTTGTGCCCTGCCTTGCCGACTATAGCCTATGGTAGCGCCAGGAGGAACGGTCTTGAGCTGTGAGACAACAGTTCTGAGGGTATTGGCTACTTGTAGCTGCGGTTGTACATCCTGGTCTACTCCTACCCCGTACAAGCCAATGCCCAGCCGCACCATATCAAGCTGGTAGTTAGGGAATCGCAGAATACCTGAAGAGTTGAGGAGGTGTTTGATAGTGTGGATACCGAGAGCCTGCTCTAGTTGATCAGCCAACTTGGCAAATAAGTTGAATTGCTGGTGTGTGTAATGATCGTGCTCATATTCTCCAGAGGCAGCCAGGTGACTCATGATGCCTACTACTTGCAGGGCAGGGGTTTCCTGCAATAGTTGTATCAGGGTATTGAATTCGTCGGCTACAAAGCCTAGCCGGTGCATGCCTGTTTCAAGCTTCAAATGGATGTTAGCTTGCTTGCTAGAAGTCTTCAGAAAGTCAGCGAGTGCACGGAGCAGCTTCAGGCTATAGATCTCGGGCTCCAGGTCATGGGCGATCAGTTGTTCAAAACTTTCTGGCGTAGGGTTCATCACCATGATGGGGCAGGTAATGCCGTGCTCTCGAAGCGACACTCCCTCATCTGGATAGGCGACGGCGAGATAGTCGACGCGGTGGTATTGCAGGAGGTGGGGGATTTCAAAGCTGCTGCTGCCGTAGGCGGAGGCTTTGACCATGGCCATGAGTTTAGTACCTGGGGTAAGCTTGCTACGAAAGAAATTGAGGTTATGAGCTACAGCGCTTAGGTCTACTTCTAGGACGGTGCTGTGAATCTTTTGTTGCAACTGGTCTACGATTCTTTCTAATCCAAAGGGACGGGCGCCTTTGACAAGGATAAGCTCGTTGTTGACTTGGTGCTGCGTCTCGGCTTGGAGCAGGGAAGCTGTGTGTTTGTAAAACTGGGTATCCAGAGCAATGAAAGCAGCTGCATGGGCGCTGATTTCCTCGCCAATGCCGATGAGGCGATCTACTTGCTTGTCTTGGAGAAGTTGGGCGACTTGTGGGTAGAGTTGGTCAGGGGCAACACCTGTTTGTAGCAGGTCGGAGAGGATGACGGTCTTTTTAGCCGCCTGCTTTTGTTGGTCCATAAAGTCAAGGGCTATTTGCAGCCCTACAAGGTCGTTGTTGTAGGTATCATCAATAATCTGACAGCCATTGACTCCTTGCTTTAAGGTCAGACGCATAGGCACGGCGCGGAGCTTCAGCAGGGCGGGCTGTAGTAGAGAGGGTGCTAGGCCTTCATGAAGGAGAAAGATGATACAGTGGACGGCGTTTTCTATAGAGACGTCGTCTTGAAAGGGCAAAATAAAGGTATGGGACTGGCGTTGGGTGGTGATAGTGAGTTCAGTTTGGTTGGCCGTAGGTAACAGCTGTTTTTGGACTTGGTAAGTGGCGGCTAGCTGGTGCCAAGACCAAGTGACCAGCATGGCCTTGTCGTCGTAATGGGTGGTTAATACTTGATGGATGGGAGCATGGTCTAGGCAGTAGTAGATTTTTTGACAGTCTTTGAAGAGGAGGGCTTTTTCTTGGAGCTTCTGCTGGCGCGTGGCAAAGCCTTCGTCGTGGGCAGGGCCTATGTTGGTGAAGATGCCTGCCGTGGGCTGGAGGATGGTGGCTAGCCGAGCCATTTCGCCGGGCAATGAAATACCAGCTTCAAAGATGCCGTACTCGTGCGTCGCATTGATGAGCCAAATGGAGAGGGGCACGCCTATTTGGGAGTTGTAGCTTTTGGGGCTTTTGACTACCGTATACTTCAGGGCGAGCAGCTGACTGAGCCATTCTTTGACAATGGTTTTTCCGTTGCTGCCGGTAATGGCGAGCAGGGGTAACTGATACTGGCTTCTATGGTGGGTGGCAAGCTGCTGCAGGGCGTTAATACTACTGGCTACTTGAATGATGTTGGCTTCTGGTAGGTGCTGGTAAGTAGCTTCATCTCCCTGTTCTACTACAAACTGCCTGATGCCCTGCTCGTAAACAGTGGGAATAAATTGGTGGCTATCGTGGTGCTGGCCCTTCATCGCAAAGAAGAGGCCATTGGGGTCTAAGGGGAGTTTTCTGCTGTCTAGCAGTAGGGGGCCAATAGGTCTTTCTGTGATGTATTGGAGGACGGTCCCTCCTGTGATCGTAGGTAGTTGGCTGAAATTAGTCATAGGATCATGAGGCCATTACGGATCGTCAATGAAGCCTCAAACTTAATCAATAATCAACCGACATACGCCACTAGCGCTAAAATTCCTTTTTCGCTAAGGCACGGAAGTAACTTCCGCGCCAGCAAAGGCAATAAGTCTTGATTTACATCCACCACTGGTGTGGGAGTTTTTCTTTCGTGTTAAACTTAATGTTACTTATCAACAACAATGTAAAGGTCTTC
>JBCCWZ010000007.1:0-17718 GCA_039192615.1 Bacteroidota bacterium | reverse complement strand
TAACGCGTGAGGCCGTATTGTCTAGTAAGATAGAAGGTACACAGTCAACTATTGGCGAAATCTTGGCCCATGATGCTGGCGTGCCAGTGCACCAAAACCCAGCTGATTTACAGGAGGTGCAGAACTATATCGTTGCCTTAGATTTTGGTCTGGAACGGCTAAGTGACCTGCCGTTATCGCTCCGATTAATCAAAGAAATCCATGCACAACTCATGCAAGGGGTGAGGGGAGAGCACGCCACGCCTGGCGAGTTCAGAAAGAGCCAAAACTGGATTGGAGCGCCTGGGTCTACTTTAAATACGGCTAAATTTGTACCGCCGCCTGCTGAGCAGCTGCTCGATTGTTTGAGTACGCTCGAAAGGTTTTTACACGACCGGCAGTTGCCCGCTTTGATCCACATTGCCTTGTGCCACTATCAATTCGAAGCCATTCATCCTTTCTTAGATGGCAATGGCCGTGTGGGCCGGTTACTAATTGTACTTTTACTGATTGAGCAAAAGATTCTACCCTCACCCATATTGTACCTAAGCGCATTTTTTGAAGCTACAAGGGAGGAGTATTATCGACAGCTGTTCAATGTCAGTAGCCAAGGAAGTTGGCATGATTGGCTCATTTATTTTCTGAGTGGCGTGGCAGTACAAGCTGAGGATGTCCTATCGCGAGCTGAAAGGATTAATGAGTTGCTTCAGCAATGGAAGCTGCAAGTGGCCAGTAGCGCCTCTTCTGTGCCAGTAACTATTGTCGAGCAGTTTACAGTGAACCCTTATCTAACCATTAAAAAAATTGCAAAAGGACTAGGCGTTGCCTATAGTACGGCTGAGCGCGGCGTTCGAAAACTCGCCAATGAAAATATTATTCAGCAAGTAGGGGGCAACAAGCGGGGTAAGGTGTATTGTGCGACGGCGGTTTTAGCAATTTTGGAAGAGCCTGCCAAGGTTAATGCTGACCTGGAAGAATAGCCTGGGGAGGTATTTTACTATCCTCAGAGCTATTTCATTTCTTTAACAAAGCCAATGCGTTTATTCTTAGCCGTCATGTTAATAAAGTGACGAAGAGACTTCTCAAATGGCTCTTGCCCATGCCTTTTGCGACTTTCGATGTAGGCGATTCTAATTCTTTGATAACTACCCGGAAACTGGTGAAAATTGGCCCATGCCTGTGGATTAGCCTGGAGTGGTTGAAGAATGTCAGGAGGAATAACAAAATCTTCTGCTTGGTCTTGAGCAGGATCAAATACATGGGCAATAGCATCCAGCCCTGCGGGCGTCATCTTCTTTTGAGCAATCAGTTCGCGTATTCGCTCCTTATTCATTTGTGAAAGGCCACTGGTCTTTTTACGCACCGAAAAGCGCTGCGCAAACCGTTCTTCATCCAGCGTTTTGACAATACTATCAATCCAACCAAAGCACAGCGCCTCTTCCACCGCGTCATTATAAGGAATACGAGGCTTGCCCGTTGCTTTGCGAAAATAGACCAGCCATACCTCAGTCTCTTGCGCGTAGTGCTCGGCCAGCCATGCTCGCCAGGCAGCTCTATCTGTAACGTACAATGTTTTTTCGATTTTCATTTACGCCTATTTTTTCAGCATCAATAATACATAACTCAGCTAACGTGATGTGTATATTAGGCCAATAAATCCTGAATCGGCATTGTAGTTGAGAGATATGCAAGCAAAAAATTATAAATAGCCCCTATGCAGCCTCGTATCAGTATGATCACCCTAGGCGTTGATGACCTACAAAAAGCCATTGAATTCTATGAGCAGGGCTTAGGTTTTCCACGGATGGAATCGTCCCCAGAAGTAGCATTTTTCACTTTAAACGGTACATGGCTCGGCCTATATGGGCGCAAGGCCCTGGCTGAAGATGCGCAAGTGCCCTTTGAGCCTGGGAAGTTTAATAGCTGCACACTGAGCCATAATCTAGCCAGTGAGCAAGAAGTAGATCAGGTCTTTGCACAGGCTATAGCCGCAGGGGCAACAGCTGTAAAACAGCCGCAGAAAGTTTTCTGGGGCGGCTATTCGGGGTATTTCAAAGATTTGGATGGTCATCTCTGGGAGCTGGCTCATAATCCATTTGCTTGGGTAGGGCCTCAGGATGAGCATTGAAATAGCAGCAGTTAGCAGCACTAAGCGTAGCACCTCGCCATTAAATGTAAGACTACCAACGTATTAGAAAACTAATGAACGACAAGCATTCAAGCTTACAAAGAGCTCAGCAGCCTATGCCCGTATTTGTTCGCCAAGCATTGACAGAACAGGGTGTGTGGGAGGAGTATCACAGGCGCCCTGCGTACCAGCAGAATGATTATTTGATGTGGATTAATAATGCAAAGCATGAGGAAACCAAAAATAAGCGACTGGCGCAGATGCTTCATGAACTGAAAACGGGTGGTGTTTACATGCGAATGAAACACAAACCTTCCCAGAAGAGTATTTTGTAAAGTATTGAAAACTAATAGGATATGACTCTTTCTTCAAAAGCTGAAAAAATCTATGCTCAACTCAGTGGTAAGGCCATCAAACTCGGAGATTTGAGAAAGATAGCCAAGGAAATCAGAATAGATCACGAACTGGCTATGGAGCTATGGTCTATCAAAGAGCTGTTGCCCAGAAGATTGGCGATCTTGATCATGGACAAAAAGCTTCTTTCTCAAGCGTTGATCGATAGACTTGATGCGGATATGCAAGTCCACACAGGCGAGGAGCAAAACCAATTAATGGATTGGCTCATGTCTAATCAGCTTATTAAAGACAAAAAGACAATTGGCCTGATGGAGTCTTGGGAACATAGCCCTTCTTCGCTTCAAAGGCGTATTTTTTGGTACTACCAATCTCGATTGAGGTGGACTGGACAAACTTCCCCTGAGAACACCGCTGATTTGCTTGCTGATATTGAAGCTAATCTCATGAAGGAAGCGCCGGAAGTACAGTGGGCGATGAATTTCACAGCAGGGTGGATAGGCATCTACGATGAGAGATACAGAACACGCTGTATTACATTGGGTAAAAAGACGGGACTTTACAAAGATGAAGTTGTATCAAAGGGATGTACACCCAACTATCTGCCGACGTTTATCACCACAGAGGTCGACAAGCGAAACAAATAGTAAAGCACTTTGTAGAGATGCCTCACAAGCTCGGCATGACAAAAAAAGAGGCACAATGACCAAATCACAAAATCTATAAATAACCAAATGAAAATGCGGAGTAAGGGAGTTCAACCCTTATTTCATAGAGTGGATACCAAATGTATTTCCCTCTGTATCGATGGCGATGACCATAAAGCCATTCTCGCCAATGGAAGTTTTAGAGGTAACTACACTTCCGCCAGCGCGTTCAATTCTTGCTTCTTCAATACTACAATCCTCACTAAAGAAGTACACTAAAGTACTGTTGTTGCCGGCCTTAACCCCCTCCATTTTTGCCAAAGCGCCAGATGTTCCATGAGCTTCCATATTACTAGGGAAAGCTAACATTTGCAGTTTGTCCCAAGTGGTGGGGCTGGGCAACTCCATAAGTTCGACTTGCAGAACAGTTTCGTAAAATTTGCGGGCTCGTTGTAAGTCATCTGCGTAGATTTCGAACCACACTACAGGATTTCCATTTTTCATAATCGTTCTATTTTAGGTAAGTGTTGTTAGTTCTGTCATAGCGTGAGCCCCTTATAGTGCAAGTCTTTTTGACTCATAACATAATATGCACTTCACAGAGGTACCTTGCAAGCGCGGCATGACAAAACAAAAAGAGGCACAATGACCAAATCACAAAATCTATAAATAACCAAATGAAAATGCGGAGTGGGAGGGATTCGAACCCCCGGTACCCTTTGCGGGGCACACTCACTTTCCAGGCGAGCACCTTCAACCACTCGGTCACCACTCCAGGAAGGCAAAGTTAAGAGATAAGTCTACAACTTGGTGCCTTCAAACACCTGATTAGCATTGGCCGTCGTAACTTGGGCCACCGTAGCTAGATCAACACCTTTCAGTTCGGCTACTTTCTCTGCAATATAGAGCAAATAAGCAGGTTCGTTTCGCTTCCCACGATGAGGCGCAGGTGCTAAGTAAGGCGCATCTGTTTCCAGCACTAAATTTTCTAAGCTGAGTGCTGCCACCACTTGATCTAATCCTGCATTCTTAAACGTAACAATGCCGCCGATACCTAAATAAAACCCTAGCTCAATGAGGCGCTGGGCCTCTGGCAAGGTGCCGCTAAAGCAATGAAAGATGCCTTTCAGCCGGCCATCTTGGTGTTTTTCTAGGATGCGCAATGTCTCTTCTAGGGCCGCTCGGCAATGAATGACCACCGGCAGCTCGTACTGCTGTGCCCAAGAGAGTTGAATTGCCAGGGCCTCTTCTTGTTGGGCATGAAAAGTTTTGTCCCGATACAAATCCATACCCACCTCGCCTATGGCTGCAAAACGGCGCTTCCCCAACCAACTTTCTACTTCTACCAACTGCTTTTCAAACTGCGCATCGATATAACAAGGGTGGATGCCCATCATAGCCGCACAGTAATCATGGTATTTCGCCTCCAGCGCCAGCATCGCCTCGATGGTGCTCGTGTCAATATTAGGCATGTAAACCTTGCGCACATGATTGTCGAGGCTACGCACCATCATCTGCTCCCTGTCGGCAGCAAATTCTTCGGCATAGAGGTGGGCATGTGTATCAATCAGTTCCATAACAGGCTCTAAAGATAACAGCTTACCCCCTTTTGCCCAGCTCGATGGCCTGCATGTCTTGTATTTGTCGGCCTTTGATCTCAAAGCGAAGCAAAGTGCGCACCTTATGAAACCCCTCACGGCCAGCCGCCCCTGGGTTCAGGTAAAGCAGCGGTGGATGTTGGGCATCATGCATCACGCGGAGGATGTGCGAGTGGCCACACACAAAAATGTCCGGCACTTTTTGTTGCAGCTGTTCCAAGACAGCAGGCGTATAGCGAGGCGGCTTGCCACCGATATGCGTCATCCAGACTTGCAGTCCCTCACATTCAAAATGTTGGTCTTGAGGATAGGTAATACGAATGTCTTGGCCATCGATGTTGCCATGCACAGCGCGAACGGGCTTGAAAGCAGCTAACTGCTCAATGACTGCTAGCGTACCCATATCACCTGCATGCCAAAGCTCATCACAGTCCTCAAAATGATGGAACACCCGCTCATCGAGCCAGCCGTGGGTGTCAGAAATTAAGCCAATTTTCATTCTTAGTAGTCTGTTGTAAGACTAAGTTGCTAGACTATTTCTTAAAATTTTCTTGGGTACCTAAAGCAATCACTGCCTGATCAATACGTTGCAAAGCCACAGCGTAGGCAGCGATACGAAAACTCACTTTCTTTTTCGATGCCAATTGATGCGTACGATGAAAAGCATCCGTAATCGTTTGTTGGAGCCTATTGTCCACCGTAGCGGCAGACCAATAATCGCCCGTGTTATTTTGCAGCCACTCAAAATAACTTACAATCACACCTCCAGAGTTAGCCAGGATATCGGGAAGTACTTGAATCTTCTTTTTGGCCAATATTTTATCTGCCTGATCAGTAACAGGGCCGTTGGCCAGCTCTACGATCCATTTTGCTTTAATTTTAGCGGCATTAGCCTCCGTGATCTGGTCTTCAAGCGCGGCTGGCACCAGTATATCCACGGGCAATGTAAGTAGCCCCTCATTGGTAACCTTTTTACTGCCTTTGGTGGCCGGCAGTCGCCTGGTCGTATTTTTAGCCTCAATCAAAGCAGATACCTTCAATCCTTTGGGGTCGTAGATACCGCCCGCAGAGTCGCTTACGGCAACAACTTTGTAACCCGCTTCGTGCAAAAACTTAGCAATGTTTTGTCCACCATTGCCAAACCCTTGTATGGCCACGGTTGTATTTTTAGGCTTCCAGCGATGTATTTTCTCTAGTTCTTTGATGCAGTAGAAAGCACCTTTACCTGTGGAGTCATTTCGCCCCAAACTACCGCCCAAAGCAATGGGCTTGCCGGTGAGCACGGCAGGACTATGCTTGCGTTTGATCTTGGAGTATGTATCGACCATCCAGCCCATTACTTGCGCGTTGGTATATACGTCTGGGGCCAATACATCTTGCTGAGGCCCGATGAAATCCGCTATCTGCTCTATGTAGCTGCGGCTGAGGCGTTCCAATTCTAGCTTCGACAATTCTTTAGGATTGACCCGCACGCCGCCTTTGCCGCCGCCATAGGGCAATCCTACCAAAGCACACTTGAGCGTCATCCAAAACGAAAGGGCCGTCACCTCATCGAGGTCGACCGCCGGATGAAAACGTACGCCGCCTTTTGTGGGGCCCAACAAGTCATTGTAGCGCACGCGATAGCCCTGAAATACCGACAAAGTGCCGTCATCCATTCTTACTGGAACTGACACGTGTAGACTGGATTGGGGTGTTTGAAGTCGCTGGATGGTTTCTGGTGATATGGGGGCAACAGACGCTGCCGTGTTGATGGTCGTCAGGATTCGTGCCACTAATTGTGTTTGCATAGTAGGTACAGGTTTAGTTTGCTTGGAAAGCCCTATATATCAAGTTTTTATTTAATCTAAACCTTTTCTCATTAAAAATGGTACATATAAGGCTTGTAACCTACTAAACAAAGTCATCGATTAGCATCTTAAATAGTACTTCAGAACGGCAGGTCTCTGCCTACAGGCTAAAATCCGTATCTTTAGCATGCTTAGATGCAATAAGTACTAACCTCTCAACTTAAAAGTCTGTGACGCTAGAACAACAGCTCACCCCAAAGATCCAACAAGCTTTGCAGCAAATATGGGACCTCACAGTACCCCTGCAAGAGCTATCGCTACAACCTACCCACCAACAATTCGAGGGCTCTCATACTTTCGTCATTTTTCCTTGGGCCAAACGCTGCCAGCAAAAACCTGAAGAAATGGGCCAGCAGCTCGGCGCTTGGTTACAGGCACATAGCCCTTTGGTAGCCCATTTTAATGTTTTCAAAGGTTTCCTCAACATCACCCTCACCGACCAGGTATGGATCGATCAGTTGGAAGCCATGAAGCAAAACCCTCATTTTGGATTTGCTCCTCCTAGTGGCAAAAAGGTAGTCATCGAATTTCCTTCGCCTAATACCAACAAGCCGCTGCACCTCGGCCACCTGCGCAATATCTTTTTAGGCGATGCAATGGCTGAAATCTTAAAAGCAGCGGGCTATGAAGTCCGCAAAGTCAACCTCGTCAACGATCGTGGTATTCACATCTGCAAGTCCATGGTGGCCTACCAGCAATTTAGTCGGGATGAAACCCCAGCAACCTCGGGCACCAAAGGTGATCACTTGGTGGGCTATTACTACGTTAAGTTTGACCAGGTTTATAAAGAGCAAGTCGCGGCTTTGACTGAACAATGGGGCGACCAGGAGCGGGCCAAAAAAGAAGCGCCTATTCTGCAAGAGGCCCAACAGATGCTGCAAAAGTGGGAACAAGGAGACGCAACAGTGTGGGCACTGTGGGAAAAAATGAATAGCTGGGTCTATGAAGGCTTTGAAGCTACTTACCAGCTGCTGGGTATCACTTTTGACAAGACTTATTTCGAATCGAAAACTTATCTGCTCGGGAAAAAGGTCGTGGAAGAAGGGCTTGAGCGCGACATTTTTTACCAAAAAGAAGACGGGTCTGTGTGGGCAGACCTCACCGAGCAAAAGCTAGATCAGAAGCTTTTATTGCGCTCAGATGGTACCTCTGTATATATTACGCAAGACTTAGGTGTAGCAGATTTGCGCTACGAGGACTATCATTTTGACCAGTCCATTTATGTCGTGGGTAATGAGCAAGACTACCATTTTGAAGTCCTATTCAAGGTCATGCAGCAACTAGGCCGTAGCTACGCCACCTCCATGCACCACCTTTCTTATGGCATGGTCGACCTCCCCACCGGCAAGATGAAATCACGCGAGGGCACTGTCGTTGACGCTGATGAGTTGATCGAGGATATGATCGGTACGGCAGCCAAACATACCCAAGAGCTAGGCAAGATTGATGGTTTTATTGAAGAAGAGGCACAGCAGCTATATCGAATACTTGGATTAGGCGCACTGAAGTTTTTCTTGCTGCGTGTAGAAGCCAAGAAACGAATCTTGTTTGACCCCAAAGCGTCTATTGATTTTCAAGGACACACCGGGCCTTTTATTCAATACACCCATGCCCGTATTTCGGCTATCCTGCGCAATGCCCAGCAGGCAGCCCTGGAGATAGAGAATGTTGAGCTGGATACTAGTTTGGTGCTACAACCCCTCGAACGCGAGCTCATTATACTACTTGCTAAGTTCCCCCAGCGACTCCAGGAAGCAGCCAAAGCGTATTCTCCCGCCGTCGTTGCTCAGTATGCTTTTGACCTCGCCAAGACCTACAATCGGCTGTATGCCGAGCTGTCCATCCTGCGTGAAGAAAACCTGGCATTAAAAACAAGAAGACTCTACTTGTCCGCTACGGTGGCGCAGCTGCTTCGACGCAGTATGGGGTTATTAGGGATAGAATTGCCCACTAGAATGTAGCGCAAGAGGGGTTGCTGCTACTTGCCACACTTTGTCATTCCGAACTTGCCCTGAGTGAAACGAAGGAACAAGTGAGGAATCGCAAGTTGCGCAGAGATTCTTCGCCTTTGGCTCAGAATGACAATATGGCTATTGAATAAGTCAAGAAGTCCTTAATGAACTTGCTAAGTCCTGAACTGCAAACCCAAACACCTTTACAGAAAAAGCTATGAATACAATTAAAAAATGGATACTTGCTACCCGCTTAGAGACTGGTACTCTCGCCATCACGAGCGTAGCCCTCGGCAGTGCCTTAGCAGCTTTTGTAGGTGCTTTTAATAAGCACGTGGCCTTGCTAGCCGCCTTGACGGCTGCCTTGCTGCAGCTGGTATGTAACCTGGCTAATGACTACGGCGATTGGGTACGTGGCGCTGACCCTATCAACGACATTAAGCTGCCCAGTGCCATCCAGACCGGTCTGGTAACCCTCGAGCAAGCCAAGCGGGCTTTGTGGGTGCTTACGATCCTGGCTTTAGCCAGTGGTGTCTCCTTGCTTTACGTGGCCCAACTTTCACTGACTGAATTAGGAAGCTTCCTGCTCTTAGGTGTCCTAGCCCTCGTAGCTGCCATCACCTATACCATGGGTCACCGTCCCTATGGCTATGACGGCTGGGGCGATGTAGCTGTGTTTGTTTTTTTTGGGCTCGTAGGCGTAGGCGGCACTTTTTATCTTCATACCAAGCAGCTCAGTACTTTTTGGCTATTACCGGCCATCAGCCACGGTAGCTTGGTCGTAGGCGTACTCAATATCAACAACCTCCGCGATATAGCTCCAGATGCGCAGGCTGGCAAAAGAACCCTGGCCGTACAGTGGGGGCAAAAATCTATTATTCGTTATCACTGGCTCTTACTAATCATCAGTCTAGGAGCTGCCCTGGCCTTTTGGGGAATACATGCCCAGACACGCTGGCCCTATGGCGTCCTGTTAGTAAGTGCCTATTTATTAAGCCAACACGGCCTTGCCGTCAGCCGCGCAGTATCCGAACAGCTTAACCAGCAGCTGCAGCATTTGGTGCTGCTCATTATGTTGTTGGCTTGTTGTTGGATTTTTATGCTGCGTTACGAAGCAATGTCCGCGTTATGGGGTCATTGAATGAGCGAGGTATTTATAATTTAATCAACCAACTCCACCATCAACGAGCTCATCTAGAAGATGACGTGTCACTTACAACTAATAATCCATAGCTACTAACTACCCATCATCCCCTTCATCAGCTGCTTAGCCCCACCCCCTTTGCTCAGTTTTTGAATCATCTTGCGCATGTTGTCAAACTGTTTGAGTTGACTATTGACTTGCTGTAGCGAAATGCCACTGCCTTGCGCAATCCGGGCCTTTCGGCTTCTATCCAGTAAATCGGGCTTGCTGCGTTCTTGGGGAGTCATGGAGCCGATCATGGCTTCAAAAGGCTTGAATGCGTCTTCATCTACTTCTGTATTCTTGACCATCTTGCCTACACCAGGTATCATTCCCATTAAATCCTTCATGCTGCCCATTTTTTTCAATTGCTGCAGCTGCGTCAGGAAATCATTAAAGTCCAGCTCATTCTTCCGCAGTTTCCGCTCCAACTTGCGGGCCTGCTCCTCATCATACACCTGCTCCGCCCTTTCCACCAAAGACACCACATCGCCCATGCCCAAGATGCGGTTCGCCATCCTATCCGGATGAAACACATCCAAATCTGTCAGCTTTTCGCCCGTGCCTATGAATTTAATCGGCTTGTCCACCACCGTTCGAATAGACAGCGCTGCTCCCCCTCGGGCGTCACCATCAAGCTTCGTCAATATCACCCCATCAAAATCAAGCCGCTCGTTGAAAGTCTGGGCCGTATTCACCGCATCCTGGCCCGACATCGCATCCACCACAAAAAGTGTTTCCGAAGGTTGCAAAGCCGCTTTCAATCCTGCAATCTCCTGCATCATCGCCTCATCCACCGCCAGCCGCCCAGCCGTATCCACAATAACCACCTGGTATTGCTGCGCTTTGGCATGTGCTATGGCCTTTTGCGCAATGTCCAATGCATTCTTGCTGTCCAGGTCTGCATACACTTCCACCCCGATTTGCTCGCCCACTACCTGGAGTTGCTGAATAGCCGCAGGTCGATAAATGTCGCAGGCTGCCAGGAGCACCGATTTATTTTGCTTTTTGAAGTAAGCCGCCAGCTTGCCCGAGAAGGTGGTTTTACCAGCCCCTTGCAACCCCGCCATCAAGACCACCGCCGGCTTACCCGTCAAGTGGACATCTGCCTTTTCGTTGCCCATGAGCTTGGTCAACTCTTCCTGAACGATTTTGGTAAACAGCTGTCCAGGCGAAACAGCCGTAATCACATTCCTGCCCAGGGCCTCGGCCTTCACCGTATCGGTAACTTGTTTGGCTACTTTGTAGTGGACATCTGCCTTGACCAAAGCCCGCCGAATTTCTTTGATCGTGCTGGCAATGTTAATCTCCGTAATGCGCCCCTGGCCTTTCAGGGTCTTCAGTGCTTTGTCTAGGTTTTGGCTTAAGCTTTCAAACATGGATACATCAGTTTTGCCACGAAATTAAGGAAATAAATCATGCCTCTGCCTCCTCCGCATTGCCCAAGCCTACTTTTCTCCACTTCAGGCATAATTATCTAAATTAGCCACATTTCGTCTTTTGCTATGAAGAAGCAATGCGCAAATACCCTTCGCCTGCTCCTTCACTGCGTTCAGGACAAGGGCTCAGGGTGACAAAAAAGAAGAAAAGCACATGGTAGCAAAAAGAAGCAACCAACTGATAACTCATAACTAATTACTGATAACTAAGTCGTGACTACGCATAATTATACCGAAGCAAGCATCCGATCGTTAGACTGGCGCGAGCACATCCGCTTGCGGCCTGGCATGTACATCGGCAAGCTAGGCGATGGGTCGGCTTATGACGATGGGATTTATGTTTTGTTGAAGGAAGTCATCGATAACAGTATCGATGAGTATGTAATGGGGCATGGCAAGCGAATTGAGTTAGAGGTGACCGACCACCGCGTAACTGTCCGGGACTATGGCCGCGGCATTCCCCTGGGCAAAGTCATTGACTGTGTGTCGAAAATCAACACGGGCGGCAAATACGACAGTCAATCCTTCCAAAAATCTGTAGGGCTGAATGGGGTTGGCACCAAGGCAGTCAACGCCCTCTCCACCCACTTCCATGTGCAGTCGGTGCGCGATGGCCAAACCAAGGCAGCTATCTTTCAGCAAGGCATTTTAAAGGAAGATTTACCGGTACAAGCTACCCAAGAGGCCAACGGCACTCAAGTAACTTTTGAACCAGATGCCGGTGTCTTCAAAAACTTCCACTTCATCCCCCAGTTTATCGAAGAGCAAATTTGGAACTATGCGTTTCTCAATGCAGGACTAACGATCTACTTCAATGGCCAAAAGTATGTCTCTAAAAATGGACTCCTCGACCTGCTCGAGCGCAAAACGGATCCAGAGACGTTGCGCTACCCCATCATTCATCTGCGTGGCCAAGACATTGAGATCGCCCTGACCCACAACCACCAATACGGCGAGGAGTACTATTCGTTTGTGAATGGGCAGTTCACGACCCAGGGTGGCACCCACTTGGCTGCTTTGAAAGAAGCCGTGGTCAAGACCATCCGTGATTTTTACAAGAAAGACTTTGACGCCACCGATGTGCGGGCGGCCATCGTAGGCGCCATTGCTATTCGCGTGCAAGAGCCCGTGTTCGAGTCCCAGACCAAGACCAAGTTGGGTTCGCAGCAGGTAGGCCCTGACGGCCCCACGACCCGGGCTTTTGTCAATGACTTTGTTAAAAAAGAACTCGACGACTACCTGCACAAGCATCCTGAAACGGCTGATGCGCTACTCAAGCGCATTCTCCAGTCAGAAAGAGAACGCAAAGAAATTGCGGGCATTAAAAAATTGGCCAATGAACGAGCCAAAAAGGCTAACCTGCATAACAAAAAGTTGCGTGATTGCCGCGTACACTACGATAGTACCCATGCCAACCGCGATGCGTCGATGATCTTCATCACCGAAGGCAACTCTGCCAGCGGCTCCATTACCAAGTCGCGCGATGTGCAGACCCAGGCCGTCTTTTCTTTGCGCGGCAAGCCTCTCAACTGTTTTGGTTATACCAAAAAGGTGGTTTACGAAAACGAAGAGTTCAACCTGCTGCAGCATGCCCTGAACATCGAGGACGGCCTTGAAGGTTTACGTTATCGCAAGATTGTCATTGCCACAGATGCCGACGTAGACGGCATGCACATTCGCTTGTTGCTGCTCACATACTTCTTGCAGTTCTTTCCCGACCTGGTACGTGGCGGACATGTGTACTTGCTAGAGACTCCGCTCTTTCGGGTGCGCAATAAAAAAGAAACCCATTATTGCTACAACGAAACGGAAAAGCAGACAGCCATACAGCAGTTGGGGCCTCATCCCGAAATTACGCGCTTCAAAGGTTTGGGGGAGATTTCTGCCGATGAGTTCCAGCACTTCATTGGCGAAGACATTCGCCTAGAGCCCGTGACCTTGCAAAAAGAAACGCACATCCAGCAGTTGCTTACCTTTTACATGGGAAAAAACACGCCTGATCGTCAGCACTTCATCATTGATAATTTGCGGGTAGAAAAAGAACCGTAAAGCAATTATGAGTTATCAATTATCAGTGATGAATGATGTTTGTTTTTGCTTAGCATGAGATTCCTCTCCTTCGTTCAGAATGAGATTTGCTTACATCTATTTCTATTTCACCTGTTTCTCCGTCACATCCTACTACTGCCCAATAACGAAGAGCATACCTACTAGGATACTGATATATGAAATACGTTGCATATTCTTTTATATGATTATTGAATACAAACATAGGCCTTTTTATCTAGGCTACTTACAACAAAAACCTTTCCGCAAGGCTGAAGTAGAGAGGGATTCCCAGGGTAATGTTGAAAGGAAAGGTAACGGCCAGTGACATGGGCAGGTAGATAGCCACTTTGGCTTGCGGCAACGCCGTGCGCATGGCTGCGGTGACTACGATGTAGGAGGCACTGGCCACCAACACAGTAAACAAAAAGCCCGTGCCTTTGTCCAGCCCAATGAGCATACTGACGCCTATACCTATGAGGGAGTTGATCAATGGCATATAAATACCAAACAATAGCAAGCTGATACTGAAGCCTTTTAGGTCAGCAACATGCTGCGCTACCAGCAGCCCCATATCGAGTAAGAAGAACAGTAGAATAGCCTGCAAAGGCGTCACCAACCCTGCTACTTTTTGCAAGCCTTGGGAGCCTGTTATCCATCCAATAAAAAAAGCACCAATGAGGAGCAGGATAGCCCCATTGGTGGCGATGTGCCGGACTAGTTGGGACGAGGCTTGGGGGGAGTGTGTCCTAAGGCTGGGGTCAGCTTTGTACGCGATAAATAAGCCACTTAAAACGGCAGGTGCTTCCATCAAGGCAATAACAGCCACGATATAGCCTGCGTAAGGAACAGCCCTGCCGCCTAAAAAATTCTGAGCCGCTACAAACGTTACCATGCTGATAGAGCCATAATGCGCTGCCACTGCCGCCGCCGTAGGTTTGTCTAGCTGAGTAGTTTTTTGTAACAAAAAATAGCCCATAAAGGGTTGTAATAGCCCTACCAACCACCCTCCCGCGAGGGTAGCTGCCATCCTCCCGTCCACCTGGCCTGCGTTGGCAATGGCAACGCCTCCTTGAAAGCCTATGGTCACCATCAAATAAATAGCAAAGAATTTGCCCAACTGCTCGGGGATGGCTAAGTCTGACTTCAGCAAGCCGGCTATTATGCCTAATGCAAAAAAGAGTAGATGTGGAGATAATAAATTCTGTTGAATAAGATTAACCAGTTCCATGATTGATGCTTGTGTAGATTGTTTTATGCAGCCAGATACTCCTTAGGGGCTTGCTATGAGGACTGCAAAGGTAATAGGTATTTGCTAAGCGAACCGCACTGCTTTGATAGGTCTTAGCCTGACAATAACCCCAATGGCAACTAGTAAGGCCGTGAGGACCACGCCCAAGATCAATACATTAAGCCCCAAAATCAGCCGCCAGCTCCAAGCAATGGGTACATGATCAATGTGGTAATAAGTAGGATTTAAAGGTATGAAATGGGTATGATACTGCAGTGCACACAGCCCCAAGCCCACTAGATTGCCCCCAAACATCCCTTGCCCTACCATGTACAAATTGTTCCAAAGCATCATACGCCGTATCTGCCCATTAGCAGCCCCCAGCGTCTTTAAAATCCCAATCATAGCCGTTCTCTCTATCATCTGAATCAGCACAATAGCCGCCAAATTAGAGCACATCACCAACAAGATGAGGACTATAAAAATCAACGCATTCTGCTGCATAATGCGCAGCCAGTCAAAGATAGCTGCATACTCCCGTTCTGTCATCTTCAGCCCCACATCAGCATCAATCCAGCTCAGTAGCTGCTCCGCCACCGTTTGCGTGGACTGGCAGTCCTTTAAAAAAACCTCATATCCTCCCACCAAGTTCGCAGGCCAATTATTAAGCCGTTGAATCAGCCTGAGATCACAAAACGCCAGTTTTTCATCCAAATCTGCTATATGCGTCGTATAGAGCCCTACTACCCGCAGCCTTCTATATCGCGGCGGTTGCTGTACCACACAAGCCAGCACCTCATCCCCCACCTGTACATTCAGCCGATCAGCCGTGTACGTACTGAGCACCACCTCGTGGCTATAGTCTTGGGCAGAGAAGGTAATCAGCCGGCCCGCTGTCAAGTAAACATGCAAATTCTCATGCATAGCCGCTGGGTCTAAACCCTTGCACACAATGCCTTCTACCTCCTCTGCTGCCTTGAGCAATACCGCTTTATGGGCAAAAGCCTTAGCAGCTTGAATCATCGTTGGAAAAGCCTCCTGCAGCCCCTGCAACTTGGCTTGCTCCAGTGGAGGCTCTTCGTAAGTCCGGTTGAAAGAATACTTAACCACCTGCAAGTGCCCCCCAAAGCCCCTCAGCGTCTGCGTCATCTGTTGCTGAAAGCCCACCATGATCAAACAAGCAAGCAGCGCAGTAGCCATTCCCAAAGCCACACTGATCATGCCTATCTTGTGTGCCATGTTCGTGAAAGCCTTTTTGGGGGCCTTGCGCAGGCGGCGGGCCATGAAATAGGTAATCGACAAAGTGTAAATACTTAATTTAAAACCTGCCGTAGGCAGCTATAGCCGCCAAGTTACACACTAAATACTTGCGCTTATGCACCAGCAAAAAATTTTCTGAGCCTGCTTCAGGCCCATGCATGCCTAGATAGCCTGCCATGCTCCGACCATCAAATCAATCACCCAATGAACAAATAATCCAATGACAAAATGAACCAACCTGTGCTCCAACTCTTTGCCGGCACTGCCTCGCAAGCCCTAGGCCAAAGCATTGCTGACCACCTGGGCCAGCCCTTGGGCGTGCTGACAGTACGTCGGTTCAGCGATGGCGAATTGTATCCCCAGCTAGAGAGCCCGGTAGAAGCGGCCCATGTATGCTTGATCCAATCGACGTATCCCCCTGCAGACCACCTGATGGAGTTATTGCTCACTATCGATGCTGCCCACCAGGCCGGGGCGCGTTCCATTACCGTAGTCATTCCTTACCTCGGCTACATGCGGCAAGACTATGCCCACCATGCAGGTGGCCCTGTAGGAGCGCAGCTACAAGCCAAACTTTTGAAAGCAGCGGGGGTAGACCGGCTGATCACTTGTGACTTGCATGCCCAGCACCTTGTAGATTTTTTTGACTTTCCGATTCAACACCTGGCCAGTGCTCCTGTCTTCATTCCTTACATCCAAAACCTCCCACTTGCCTCATTGGTTTTTGTAGCCCCTGATGCAGGGAGTGAGGCTAGGGCCCAACAGTATGCCCAGCACTTTGGGGCACCGCTCGTGCTTTGTGAAAAGCTGAAGCCTGTGCCTAATCAAGTCACAGCGATACAGGTACAAGGAGAAGTACAAGGGGCTGATGTGCTCCTCATCGATGATATGGTGGATACAGGCCGCACGATTTGTTTGGCAGCGCAGCAGCTGAAGGCTCAGGGCGCCCGGACGGTGTGGGCTTTTTGTACTCATCCGGTGCTTTCTGGTAATGCTTATAGCCGTCTAGCAGGTGCTGAACTTGAGGCACTCGTTGTTACCGATACAATCCCGCTGAGACAACCTAGTCCCAAGATCAAAGTACACAGTTTCGCACCTCATATTGCCCAAGCGCTCCAGCAGCTCCCGTGAGGATGCCTATGTTATTTCTGGGCCAGCCCCTATATTTGCGGTCATCATCATCATCCAACCAACCATGAAAACCATAGAGATTATAGGGTATAAAAGAGCAAATCTCGGGAAGCAAGAGGCCAAAAGGCTCCGGCAAGAAGCCAACGCCCCCTGTGTATTGTATGGAGGCAAAGAGCAGCTTCATTTTTATACGCCTATGGCCCTGCTGAGGGACCTAGTGTACACGCCTGATGCCCATTTTGTGCATCTCACCATCGAAGGCAAGGAATACCAATGTATCTTACAAGACATCCAGTTCCACCCAGTGAGTGAGATGATCCTACATGTGGATTTTCTGCAAATCTTTGAGAGCAAGCCTGTCAAAATGCAAATTCCAACCCAAATCACAGGCAAAGCACTAGGGGTCACCAAAGGCGGCAACCTGGCCAAAAAACTCAGAAAGCTACCAGTAACAGCTTATCCCAAAGACATGCCTACCTACATTGAGGTTGACGTTTCGGGCCTTGATTTGGGACAGATGGCGCGGGTAAGAGACATTAAGACTCAGAACTATACCATTCTGGCTGCGCCAGGTATTCCCGTAGCCTCAGTCGAGATTCCTAGGGCATTGCGTAGTGCTGCCAGCAAAGCAGAAGAAAAAGACGAGTAGCCTTTTTAACTGTAAATCCTCTTGTTGTCTTCGAGCGTATTCTGTGTAAAAAAACAGTAGGACATTGCTTGGAGACAACTTTCTCTCTAACCTTGTAAGGAAAATCAAAACTAAGTGTAATGAAAAAAATTGGTATTTACGGGCTACTACTCACTAGTCTCTTGACTACAGGGTGTTTTGGTAAATTCAGAGAGACCAATCAACGAATGAACAAGCTTTTAAAAAAAGCAGAAGACCTTAAGCTTGTTGAAAAAACATCAGAGACACTCGC
>JBCCWZ010000006.1:0-18196 GCA_039192615.1 Bacteroidota bacterium | reverse complement strand
GTTTTTTTGGCTGGTTTTACTATTGATTACTACTGGCCACCTGGGGGGCTTTTTAGGGTTACATCACTTGCTCTTAGACCCAGAATATTTAGGCAAGAGTAGTTTCTGGAGTTTTTTCATCATGGGGATTGCACTGGGAGGCTTTACCATGGCTTTCCATATCACCACCTATATTATTGACATTCAAAGGTTTCCTTTTGTAGGTGTTTTATCAAGGCCCTTCAACACGTTCTGTCTCAACAACAGCATCATCCCCATTGCTTACCTACTTATTTACATTGTGGCCATTGCTCGGTTCCAACGGATCGATCAGCAGCACCCGTTGATGACGGTGGTCGTCAAAGTGCTAGGGCTACTCATAGGTTTCATAGTGGTCTTAATCTTGATTTTCTTCTACATTTTCTTAACCAACAAGAATGTTATCGAATATCATTCCCGGCGGTCTCTGGCTCAACTGAGACGTGGTTTGTTTTACAGAGCCAAGCTGCTTCGGAGGTACCTGCTAGCTCATAAGCACCCTTTCAGGGTATACAATTATCTAGCCATGCCCTGGCGGGTGGGCTATACCGAGGGCCTAGCCAGGCATTATAATGCCGCTATTGCTTTACAAATATTCAGGCAGACGCAACGCAATTTGCTCCTTTTTGAGCTCATAGCTATAGCCCTCCTGTTTACTTTGGGCTTTTGGGGGCAATATGCCTTTTCGCAAATTCCTGCTGCAGCCAGTGGTATTTTGTTCTTGACCATCCTAGTGATGTTTACTGGCTGGCTTTCTTTTTGGACGAGGGGCTGGAGTACGACCGCGCTCATCGTTTTACTACTGGTGCTCAATATGCTTAGTGAGCAGGGGTGGATTTTTAGCGCCCGGGAAAGTTCGGCTTTTGGGGTCAACTATGAAGTAGAGCCAGCTGATTATTCTTTGGAACGCACTAGGCTGTTGAACAGCAAAGCGAACTATCTACAAGACAGGCAGTATACGCTGCAGATACTGGATAACTGGCGCCGAAAGTTTCCAGCAGATAAGCCCCCCAAGCTCGTCATCGTTTGTGCCAGTGGTGGAGGTCAGCGGGCCGCTTTGTGGGCACTCAGGGTGCTACAGACGGCTGATAGCTTCACAGCAGGCCGATTGATGAAGCATACCATGTTGATGAGTTGTGTTTCTGGCGGGGCTTTTGGAGTAAGTTATTTTAGAGAATTGTATTTAAGGCAAAAGCTGGGAGAGCCCATCGACCCATATGAGGAGGCGCATCTGCATAACATATCAAAGAATGGTCATAATCCTGTGGTTTTTAACCTGGTGACGAATGATATGCTTTTTAATCTAGGTACGTTTCGATACCAGGGGATGCGTTATAGAAGAGATCGGGGGGCTGTGCTTGAGGAACAGGTGAATAAGCATACGAACTATGTCTTGGACAAACCTCTGAAGGCTTATCAAGCACCAGAGTTTGCTAGCACGATACCTATGCTACTCCTGACTCCTACGATTATCAATGATGGCAGAAAACTTTTTATTTCTCCTCACAATGTTTCTTACATGGGAGCAGATTTTACAGCAGGAAAGTTTGCAAAGACAGACAGTAAGATTAAAGGCATAGACTTTATGCGGTGCTTTCAGGGGCAAGGGGCTGAGAATCTACGTTTTCTAAGTGCACTCAGGATGGTCGCTACCTATCCATACATGCTTCCCAGCGTAACGTTGCCGAGCAAGCCAAAGATGGAAATAATGGACGCAGCGCTGTTTGATAATTTTGGCATTGCCGACGCAGTGCGTTTTCTACATATCTTCAGAGATTGGATCTCAGCGCATACTTCGGGCGTAGGACTGGTGATCATCAGAAGTACAGCTAAAGAAAGGGAGATGCCGCAACGCAAAGCCAAGTCTTTACTGCAGCAATTTCTTGACCCATTTAGTAACTTTCAGAAAGCCTGGGCCAATATGCAAGACATCCGAAATAATGACCTGGTTGAGTTTGCTGATACTTGGTTTAAGGATCACATCTTAGAGATTGAGTTCCAGTATACACGGAGCCAGCAGTATCAAAGTCAATTGCCTCAATTTAGAGGAGCTGCGCTAAGCTGGCATATGACAACTGAAGAAAAACGAGATATCCTCCAAGCAGTGCATGCAAAAAGCAACCAGCAATCTATGGAAAAGCTCAAAGCTTTTTTAGAGTAAGCTCAAATGCCCATAGGGTGGTGGGAAATTGCCCCAGCTATTCAATCCCCATCACCCGCTGCCTAGCTGCGACATGCTTATAGCACGTTGGCCAGTGACCCCATCAATCAATAGAACCGATAGCGATTATCTTTGACTTTGGCTAACCCTTCTAGGGCGTCGAAGACCATATAGGGCTGCATGGTCTTAGTCAGCTGTTGTAGGCGCTGCTTTTGGGCTTTTAGGTCTTCTCCAGACTCTACTCTGTTTTTGGCTACCAGCTCTACAATCAGTACACCATTGTCATCCGCTACAGTAGTTCGTTCGCCAGGCTGTAAAGCAAAAGCAGCTCCTATTGCACGGCGGGCCATACCAGCATTGTCCAGTGTATCATCGTCAAGACATAATTCTTTGACTGTCAGTAGCTGACTGGCTTTGCCGTATTGGGTAGCCTTTTCTTGCAAAGTCTCGCCTGAGGTTTGTTGTAGCTGTGCCATGATGAGGCTGGCCTTGTGTTCATTGCGTACTTTAAGGGCAATCTCGTCGCGGACTTGAGCCAGCGGAGCTGTGCCTGCGGGGACATGTTCGGTCATGACAGCCACCACATAATTGTCTCCTACCTCAAAAACAGAGGATACCTGGCCTACCTTGGCATCATTATAAAGCCACCTGACCAATTCGCGTGCCTGAGGTAAAGTACCTACTTGGGTATCGTTGGCCTGGACTTGGGCGTCTTGTAAGGCCAGCCCCTCTTGGTCTGCATAAGCTGCCAGTTGGGCAGCGTCTTGAACCGTACTGGCGCAATAGTCAGCCTTGCGGAAAACTTGGTCACGAGCCTGATCACCAGGGGTGAGTTGCTTTTCAATGACAGCTATTTTGTAGGATTGTTTGGGTTGCTTAGGTAAGCTAATTACGCGGTAAAGCTTGTACACAGCGTCCTCTTGAACAGGGCCAATGACGTGTCCTTTTTTTAACCGATTTTTTTGTTGGGCCAATACCTCAGGTAGCTGCTGGGCAGTCAGCTGCAAGGAAGCAGCCGCGGGTGGCCCATCTGTATTGACTTGAGCAAAGGTCAGCGCATCTCGGGCCTGGGCAAACCCTTTTTTCAGAGCTTGTAGTTCTTGTTGAAAAGCTTGCTGGTCTGCTGCTGTTGGCTCAATAGGCAAGGAGATATATTGGATACCCCTGCTTTCTTTTACTTGATACGCGCTTTTATGTGCTTTTAGGTACTGCTTTAGCATGGCATCATTGATAGAGACGTTGTCGTCTGGATAGCTGTAATAAGGAACGTAGAGGCACTTGACGCTTCGGGGGTGGTGGGCTGCCTCTTGCTTTGCTTGCGCCTCTAAGTCTGTGATCAAGGCACTCTGCTGCATGAGTTGGGTAAATTTTTCCCTATTTCTGAAGGTAGCTAGTTGGCGCTCAAAGTAGCGCCACTGTGCCTGCTGTGCAGCTGGCATTTGGGGTAAATTTTGAAGGTAGGTGATCAGGCGCTGCTTGTCAAACTGTTTGGTCTTAGGATCTTGAAAGGACGCTTGTAGTTCGGGATGAATGTGGTCGCCCTGAACCATGTCTACCAACTCCTCGTCGCTGACCGTTAGTCCCAGGGCAGCCTCTTCTTTTTGCAAGGTGGTTTGGGCAATGAGCTGTTTCCATGCTTGCTCTCTGATCAACCCCTCTAAGGCGCTCGTACTGGTAGGCAACAGGCGGCGCAGCTGTTCTACTTGGGCTTGATACACTTGCAGGGGAATCTTCTGGCCTGCTATTTTGCCCACGTTAGTGCGGTTTTTGCCTGAAATAATCGTGCTGAGCTGCAATAGATCTCCTCCAATAAGGAATAAGATAAGCCCGCCAGCTACCAGACCTACCAGGATACCAGAACGTTGACGGATGGTGTTGATGAGTGCCATGGAAGTTTAGATAAGTTTTATCGTGGATAAAAAACTGCGCAGATCCACCGTATGGTGGATAGGCTGCAAAGTTATGGTTTAGGGGGCTGTGCTCCAACCCTGCACTTGGGGCCTACATTAGTGGACCCTAACCCTGGCGACAGGCCAATGCTCCGTCTGAATCAAGCAAGGACGCTCGCGTCAGATGGGGAGTTCTGCGTTGGGTACCTTTTCACGACAGTGCCTTTCGCCGGGCCAGTTGTTGCTGCGCCCGTGCTAGGTCTCGATAATGCCATTTGCGCTTGATTACGCCTTCCTGCAAAAGTAGCAAGCCTATCGGGGCCCGCAGCATCGTTCGCAAAAGGATAGGCGTGGCCGTATGCAGTGGTAAGTCCAAAGCAGTGGCAACTTCTGGCCCCTGTCCGTCAGGGATGATCAGGATGGGGGATAGGGCAGGAGGTAGGTGCTGCACTAGGGCCCGTAGCTGGGCTAGGGTAGGAGCTGGCATGGTGACACCTTGCTGAACAATGATGAGCAATTTAGCGCCTATGAGCAGTGTCGGGGTACATTCTTCTTGCTCTTGCCACACGCTAAAATTAGTTACCTCGGGAACTTCCTCAGGGTTGAGGAGCCGTGAAGATAGAACCTTATACCCAGGTTCCTGGGGGTAAGTGGTTGTCTCGATGACCTGGCCGTCTTTTTCCAGTACATACAAGTAGCGCAAGGGACGACGTGGCTTGGCAAGTTGTGTCAAGCGGCTCCCTACATGATAAGACTCCCAAGGTAGCAAGGGCAAGTGGCGGATGGTGTACGTGCCCAACCCTAAGGCAGCGATGAGGGTGGCAACTATCCAGTAATGACTCGTACCGGTCGTGGGGGCACTGGGGGCTGACCCAAAGATGACACCTAGCAAAAGCAGCAGTACCACACTTTTGGCAAAAGACTGCCAGGGCGTTAATTCAAAAGCATCGCCAAAACATCCGCAGCTGGCTATGCGACTGGAGGTAGCGGTGTACAGCGTGAGGCCCGTGAAGAAAAGCGTCAGGAGGAACAATGCCCGAAGTGTCCAATACGGATGCCAATGTACCAGCAAGGCAGTCCCCAGCACTACCTCTAGGGCAGCGATGCCTACTGCCAGGGCCAGACTGTAGGGAAGGAAAAAGCCCAGATACTTGCTCCACTGGCTGGCAAAGACATGTAGGTACTCTTCAATTTTGTAGGAAAAGCCTACGGGGTCATTGAGTTTGACAGCGCCAGAAAAGCAAAAAGTAATGCCTACTACTAAAGTTGCAAGCAAGGTGATATACTCAGTCTCCCACATAGTCGAGCTTGATTAATGCAAATACAGCATAGTTGATCATATCTTGGTAATTCGCATCGACACCCTCAGAGATGAGCGTAGCACCCTCATTATCTTCAATGCGTTTGATGCGTAAAAGCTTCATCAAGATAATGTCTACGATAGAACCAAGGCGCATATCCCGCCACGCCTCCTGGTAGTCATGATTCTTGTCGTTGAGTAGCGCAGTCGTCGTCGCGATTACCTCCTCATACAACGGCGCCAGCTCCTCGTAAGCGAGTTCTAGCCGGGTATCTTCCCCGAGCTTCAGCTGTATGAGCGCCATGACGCTGTAGTTGACAATGCCTACTAGCTCCGGAGCGATCCCTTCCGCTATCCGTTGTGTTTTTTGCTCCTGAATGGCCCGAATGCGCTGGGCCTTGATCATGATCTGATCGGTAATAGAGGGCAAACGCAAGATGCGCCAGGCCGTGCCATAGTCGCTAGTTTTTTGTTCAAAAATACGTTGACAAGCCTGGATTACGCTTTTGTATTGCGATGAGGTAGGGGGATGCAAAGGGGATGGTTATTTGGTTAAGGCGAACAATTTAGCCTTTTTCTTCCAACGAAGTTGACGGACAATAGAGAAGATGCAGATGACTGTAAAGGAGACTATGATTTTTTCGACTAAATAAGTTATTTTTAGAGCTAAAAGCGGTTTTTCTGTGGGCGTTCTTCTCCTACATGAGGCATGGGCGGGTACTACGGACTGCTCAGGTCTTGGGGCGCAAGGGGCGTAGAAGGTGCTTTGGCGCTGCGAGGAAGGTTTTTTCATTGCTGCTGTTTTATTGATAGACATATTAAGTACAATTTGAATTGACCCATTTCTATAGTGTAGATTTTTTTGGCGTTGGATGGCGTGCTGTGCTTGATGTAGTGCTGTTAGGGCTGTTGCTCTATCGCGTCTACCAGCTGCTGGCAGATACGCCAGCTGCTAAAGCCTTGGTAGGCGTTTTGCTCCTCTTATTGGCCTACTGGATAGTTTGTGCTATGGGGTTGCCCCTTTTGACGGCTATTTTAGACCAACTAATGAAGGTGGGAGTCTTAGCAGGCGTTGTCCTCTTTCAAAAAGAACTCCGGCAGCTCCTCTTGTGGGCCGGCGGGGCGTTTACCTGGCACGATAGCACGCTACTGCGGCGATTGTTGGGTACTCAAAAAGCGCATAAGCTAGAGGTGGACGTAACGCCTATTGTGGAAGCAGCCAAGACATTGGCAGGTAGCAATACGGGCGCCCTGATGGTAATTTCTAAAAGAGAGCCGCTGAGCTCTTTTCGAGAGTCTGGAGAGCCTATTGAGGCCGTAGTTTCTAAGCGTTTGCTCTTGGCTATTTTTAACAAACAAAGTCCTTTGCATGATGGTGGGGTGATTATCTATGACAACAAGATTGTGGCTGCGCGGTGTATTTTGCCAGTCACCGAGCGCCAGGATGTGCCCGCACACCTGGGCCTCCGGCATCGGGCGGCGATGGGCATGACCGAGGTGACGGATGCTTTGGTGCTAGTGGTCTCCGAGGAAACAGGCCAAATTTCTGTAGCAAGAAGAGGGGAGATAGCCAGTAACCTCTCTACGCAGGAAACGAGGGCTGTTGTGCATGACTATCTGCAAGATAAATAATCAGGCTTAGCACCCAGCACCCGCAGGGGCCAGGGCTTTTTATAACGCACTTCCTTGTTATTTTTGCCACGCTAACCATCCGTAACTATGCGAGAGATACAGTTCAGACAAGCCCTGGCAGAAGCCATGAGTGAAGAAATGCGTCGAGATGCCCAAGTCTTCTTAATGGGCGAGGAAGTCGCTGAATATAACGGCGCCTACAAAGCCAGCCAGGGAATGCTCGATGAGTTTGGCCCGGACAGAGTGGTGGACACGCCTATTTCCGAGCTAGGCTTTGCAGGGCTGGGCATCGGGGCAGCGATGAATGGGCTGCGGCCGATCATTGAATTCATGACCTTCAACTTCTCGTTGGTAGCCATTGACCAAGTAGTCAACTCAGCGGCCAAAATGATGTCCATGTCTGGCGGACAATTTCCTGTACCCATTGTCTTTCGCGGGCCCACGGGCAACGCAGGCATGTTAAGCTCCCAACACTCCCAGAGTTTTGAAAATTGGTACGCCAACTGCCCGGGCCTCAAGGTAGTGGTACCTGCTACGCCCTACGATGCCAAAGGTTTGTTGAAAGCAGCTATTCGTGATGACGATCCGGTGGTCTTCATGGAATCTGAGTTGATGTATGGTGATAAAGGCGAAGTGCCAGAAGGGGAATATGTACTGCCCATTGGACAAGCTGCTGTAGTGCAAGAAGGCCAAGACGTCACCCTCGTATCTTTTGGCAAGATGATGAAGATAGCTTGGGAAGCTGCCCAAGCAATGCAACAACAAGGCGTCAGCGTAGAATTGATCGATATGCGTACGGTGCGCCCCCTTGATACCGATTGTGTCATCCAGTCTGTGCGTAAAACCAATCGCCTGGTCATTGTAGAAGAAGCCTGGCCCCTAGGCTCCATCGCCTCCGAGATTGCCTACCAAGTACAAAAGCACGCCTTTGACTACCTCGATGCGCCGATCCAAAAGATCAATAGTGAAGATGTACCCTTGCCCTACGCCCCTACGCTGATTCAAGAAATTTTGCCGAATGCTGAGAAGACTTTGCAGGCGTTGAATGCAGTACTGTATCGCTAGTATTTTTTTGCTGAGAAAGTGTTGTCATATGTATTGGACGAACCGCTAAAACTCTTAATTTGTACCTCTACAACTTTATAATTGTATGCCATTGCGATCCCAAATAACTAGTTTGTAGCAAGGAAAGTCGTCTCCAAAGGGTGCTCTATGCACCTATTTTCTTATTTTTAGAGCAGTTTTGGAACGCGGCTTGTCAGAAACTCAGTAATCCCTATGAAATTCATTGTATCCTCCTCTGCCTTATCCAAGCAGCTAGCTGCCATCAGCGGCGTCATTGTCAACAACCCCATCGTCCCCATTCTAGAAAACTTTTTGTTTGAGATCGATGGCAAGCAACTCACGGTAACTGCATCAGACTTACAGACATCGATTACCACAACACTCGTCGTAGAGGCGCAGGAAAGTGCGAGCATTGCTATCCCAGCCCGTATCTTACTGGAAACGCTGCGCAACCTGCCTGAACAGCCAGTCACTTTTTCGATCGATGAGAAGACGTATAGCGTAGAAATTAGCTCAGACAATGGGCGATATAGGTTGTCAGGAGAAAACGCTACTGACTTCCCTCAGCTTAAGATGATGCAAGAGGGAGTTTCGGTAGATATGCATGCTGAAGCCTTGAAAAAAGCGGTTAGCCAGACGATTATTGCCACCAGCAATGATGAGCTCAGGCCAGCCATGAATGGGGTATACATGAACTTTAGCGAGGCGAGTGCTACGTTCGTGGCTACCGATGGCCACCGGCTTGTACGCTATACCCGGTCCGATGTAGGCGTAGCCACCCAAAGACCCTTTATCGTACCCCGGAAGACCCTGACGCTGCTCAACGCTTTGCTCTCTAATGAGCAATCAATGGTAAACATTGCTTTCAGTGACAACACGGTCTCTTTCAAGCTGGCCAACATGAGCATGGTTTCTCGGTTGATTGACGAGCGCTATCCTGATTATGAAAATGTGATCCCTGCCAGCAACCCCAACAAACTCACTATCAATCGGTTGGATTTTTTAGGTTCGCTCAAGCGGATTGCTATCTATGCCAACAGAACCACGCATCAAGTCAAGCTGAATATGGCCGGCAGTGAGCTGCAAATTCTGGCAGAAGACTTTGATTTCTCTAATGAGGCCAATGAACGCTTGACTTGTGAATATGAGGGCGATGACCTGGAGATCGGTTTCAATGCCAAGTTTCTGATTGAAATGTTAAGTAGCCTGGCGGTAGAAGAAGTGGTGCTACATTTCTCAGAACCTAGCAAAGCAGGCCTAATTCTTCCCAAAGAAAACGAGCAAGATGAAAATATACTGTTGTTGATCATGCCTGTGATTTTGAAGTAGCCCCTAGGGGCTACTCCTAAGCCGCGCATAATTTCCTCTGGGCGACTGTACAACCCTCCCCAGCAAACCGCCCAGTTGGCAGGTTGGCAGATACACACTAAATTTGGGCGCAGCAAATTCCGTGGATTGAACACAGTCCGTGGAGGCACTCCTACATTCTTGAGGCGTTGTCCTAAGAAAGAAGCAATAGGTATTCTGATACACGCACCTTGCCTGCTGTACCGATATTTGTGATCCTTGCTACCACCAACCCATTCAACCCCTTTTTTTCATGGATAGAAATCAGTTGATAGGCCTAACGCTTATTTCCGTTATGCTTATTACTTATGCCCAGTTTTTTGCCCCCCAACCTCCAGCAAGACCTGCCACTACCCAAGAAGCGCCAACTGCAAGCGTCTCTACTTCACCTGAAGAAGAAGCTCCACGCACCCTTACGCCTACTTCCCTAGCACACTATGGCCGCTTTGCGCCAGCCATGCAGGGCACCGAAAAAGAGGTAGTGTTGGAAAATGAGGTGATGAAAGTAACACTCACTACTCGCGGTGGTAGGGTGAAGGAAGTGATGCTCAAAAACTACCAAGACCACCAAGGTCAACCCCTCTCCTTATTAGACGACAAGAGCAGCCGCATGGGCTTCCAATTCAGTACGCAGGGCCTGCCTCTTAATACGAGCGATTTGTTTTTCGAAACAGGAGCCCAAGACCAAAGTGTGCAAGGAGAGAGCAAAGCCCAAACCACTTTCACCCTGGCGCTAGGCCCAGGCCAGTACCTCCGCCAAGTATTTACGTTGCCGGGCAAGGGCTATACCTTGACCCATACTTGGGAAATGGTGGGGCTGGCTCCAGTACTTGATCAGCCCCCCCTTCAATTTGTGTGGCATGATCGCATCAAGCGCGCTGAAAAGGATATAGAAGCGTGTCGTAATAAGACGACCATCAATTATTACCTGGCTAGCGGCAAATTCAAGTACCTCAAAGAACGCTCAGAAAAGCAACAGGAGCAGGAGCTGCAGCGTCCTATCCAGTGGGTGGGCATCAAGCAACGCTTCTTTACGGCCGGTATTATTGCCCAAGAGGCTTTTACAAGCGGCCATGTAGCCACTACGCCTACGCCTCAAAGCACCACTACAGTGAAAGAAGCCCGGGTCAGTTTAACCGTGCCTACCAATGATCCCCAGCAAGACCAAGAAGGGCAGTTCACTTTCTACTTTGGTCCTAATGACTACAAGACGCTACAGCAGGTCGCCCCAGGCTTCTCCAAAAACATTTCATTAGGCTGGCCAGTATTTCGGTGGATCAACCGCTTCCTGATTATTCCTGTATTTGCCTTCCTAGAACAATACATCAGTAGTTACGGTATCATCATTGTTCTGCTTGTCCTCTTCATGAAAAGCTTACTCCTGCCTCTTTCTTACCACTCCTACCTGGCTATGGCTAAGATGAGAGTTCTAAAACCTGCTTTAGAAGGCATCAAGGCCAAGCACGGTGAAGACATGCAGAAGATACAGCTGGAGCAAATGACCCTTTATCGGGAAATGGGGATCAATCCGCTGAGTGGCTGCATTCCTATGCTACTGCAGATGCCCATTTTGATTGCTATGTTCAACTTTTTTCCCGATGCCATTGCCTTGCGCCAGCAAGCCTTTTTATGGGCCAGTGACTTGTCTACTTATGACTCAGTCCTCCAGCTACCCTTTAGTATCCCTCTCTATGGTAGTCACGTGAGCCTATTTACCCTGCTAATGACCGCGTCCACAATCCTTTACACGTGGTCTAACAACCAATTGACGGCTCCCCAGGAAGGCCCGATGAAGGCCATGACCTACCTCATGCCTCTTACTTTTATGTTTATCCTCAACAAGTATCCTGCCGGTCTGAGCTTCTACTATTTTGTTTCTAATCTGGTGACCTTTGGTCAGCAGAGCTTGATCCAGCGTTTTGTCGATGAAGAGAAAATTAAAAAGCAGCTAGAAGCCAACCAGCTCAAAAACAAAAACAGAAAGAAGTCGCGCCTGCAGCAACGGCTCGAAAGTGCGATGAAAGCCGCAGAAAAACCCAAGCCAACCGGACCTAAAAATAAGAAGTAAGAAAAGCTGACTTTGGAAGCCTTCCTGCTTATTCCTATAGTCCCCTGCACTACCTCGTTGCCTGACTGTTAACAAGCTCCAGGATGAAGGCTAGCTAGGCTTGGGCTGGCAGCGATGATTTTGTTACCTTGACAAGCGTTACGCAGACATTCAACCTCAAAACAAATTGATTATGAGAAAAGACATCGCTTCCTTCGCAGCCGGCATCATTGTGGGGGCCGTACTCGGTGCGCTTATTAGAGATGAAGACAAGAAACGCTTTCAACAAGCCCTCAACAAACAGGCAGATAAGCTGCGAAAAGAATATGAGGGACCTGTTAAAGACGGCGTAGACAAAGTCAAACAGTTTGTCAAAGAGCATCTGTCATAAACTAGGCTCAAGTAACCACAATCATATTTTTCCATATGCCCTTTTTTCTAAGGAGCTTGTCTTATAATGCTTCCTTAGAGGGAGGCATCTGTCCATGTACTAAGTAAGTGACATGCACACACCCCCTATACCCACTGTTACCATGATACCATCGTTGAGCGAGCAAGAGCTGATAAGAATCGAAAAAAAGAAAGAGCTCGAAGCCCTAGGCATCAATCCCTATCCGGCTGCCACTTTTGATACCAACACCACTGCGCAAGACATCCTTAAGAACTACCCTGAAAATCCAGATGCTTATCAGCAAGTAGCCTTAGCAGGCCGGCTGATGAGCCGCAGGATCATGGGGTCGGCTTCTTTTGTGGAGCTGCAAGATGCTACAGGCAAGATACAGCTGTACGTACATCGTGATGCATTGTGCCCAGCAGAAGACAAAACCTTTTACAACACGGTTTTCAAGAAGTTGCTTGACATTGGGGATATCATAGGGGTGCAAGGCTATGTATTTACGACGAAGACAGGGACTACTTCTGTACATGTAACACAACTCACACTGCTCTCCAAAGCCCTGAAGCCACTACCTACAGTGAAAGAAGTGGTGGAAGACGGCGTGAAGAAGACCTACGACGCCTTTACTGATCCTGAGCAGCGCTATCGCCAGCGCTATGTAGACCTCACCGTTAATCCTCAAGTACGAGATACATTCATCCGGCGGGCCCAAGTCATTCGTTCTATCCGGCAGTACTTCGAAGCCCTCGGTTGCCTCGAAGTAGAGACGCCTATCCTACAGCCCATCCACGGCGGTGCTGCAGCGCGGCCTTTCAAAACTCATCACAACGCCCTCGACATACCGTTGTATTTGCGCATTGCCAATGAGCTGTACCTGAAGCGACTGATCGTAGGAGGCTATGACGGCGTGTTTGAGTTTGCTAAAGACTTTCGGAACGAAGGCATGTCACGCTTTCATAATCCAGAGTTTACCATGCTGGAGGCTTATGTAGCGTATAAGGACTATCAGTGGATGATGGATTGCACGGAGGAGTTGATGGAGAAAATGGCGCTGGACTTACATGGCACGACGCAGGTTCCGGTAGGTGAACATACGATCGACTTCAAGCGGCCCTGGAAGCGGTTCACGATGTTTGAGGCTATCGAACACTTTACAGGCATCGATGTTAGCCAGATGGACGAAGCAGCCCTGCGCGATACTGCAAAAAAATTAGGTATACCCCTGGAAGCCTCGGCTGGCAAAGGCAAGATTATTGACGAGATTTTTGGAGCCCAATGTGAGCCGAAGCTCATTCAGCCTACATTTATTACGGACTATCCGGTAGAAATGTCACCATTGGCCAAAAAACACCGCGATAACCCTGCCCTGGTAGAGCGCTTTGAAGCCATCTGCAACGGTAAGGAAATTGCTAATGCGTTTTCTGAGCTCAATGATCCACTTGACCAACGCCAGCGTTTCGAAGCGCAACTTGAGCTCGCCCAAAGAGGCGATGAAGAAGCCATGGCTCTCGACGAAGACTTTATCAGAGCCCTCAGCTATGGCATGCCTCCCACTGTTGGCATAGGTATTGGTATTGACCGTTTGGTGATGATTATGACTAATGCACCTTCGATTCAAGAAGTCATTTTCTTCCCCCAGATGCGGCCTGAGAATAAACGCTAGGTTTACAACATTTTGGCTTTGCTAAACGATATCTTGCACGAGTGCTATTAGGGCTTGCTGGTAAGGCGAAGTCTCCAGCTGATTCAGCGTATCTAAGGCTTTTTGCCGGTATTGGTGCATTTTCTGGTGGGTATAGGTTATGCCTGCCGATTGCCGTACAAAATCCATGACTTCTTGTCGCTTACCTGCATCATTCGAATGGTGCTGGAGGATATGCAATACTTCCTGTCGCCGCGTTGTGGAGGCCTGTTGCAGCGCATGAATGAGCGGTAAAGTGAGGTAGCCAGCCTGTAGGTCCAGCCCCAAAGGTTTGCCCTGCTCTTTTGTGCCATAGTCAAGCCCATCATCTTTGAGCTGAAAAGCCATGCCCAGATCTTCCCCTGCCTGGCACAGCGCGTCCACCTGTGCTGCCGGTGCTCCAGCGCCTAGCGCCCCCATAGCAAAACAAACCCCTAATAAGTATGCTGTTTTTTTATGAATAACCTCTAGGTACATTTCCTCGCTGATGGTGCATTGAGCCGCTTGCGCTAGATGTAATAACTCCCCCTCGCTCATCGCCTGAAACGCTTTATTAAGCAAATCAAGCCACTTATCATCCTGATGCTGTAAAGCAAGCTCCGATATCTTCGCTAAGAGATAGTCCCCAAACAATATCGCTACCTTTTCATTCCAGGCTACGTGAATAGCCGGCTGTCCTCGCCGATATGTAGCGCCATCTACCACATCGTCATGTACTAGTGAAGCTTGGTGTAGGAGCGTGACGAGTAGGGCGCCTCGCTGGGCCTTAGGGGTGATGCCACCACAAGCACCGGCGGTCAGGAGTACGAGTATAGGCCGGATTTGCTTGCCTGGTACCCGAAACGCATACTGGGTCACCTCTTGGAGTAAACGGTTATCACTGGAAACCAGCGTCTGAAGCTGTGCTGACAAAGTAGTTAGCTCAGGAGCTACCAGGGCTTGAATGGATTGCATAGAAAGTAAAGTGCTTATAGGACGAGGCGTGAATAAGTGACTTGTTACAACTTGGTTGAAAAACCCAAAGCCTAAAAAAAGACATTCAAACTCGATAAAAATATAAATTTATTTACACAAACGATTTACCCTTATGAAAAGAGTGAAAGCTAGAAAAGTAGCATTCTTAGAGAACTACCTTCTAAATTAATGTTTAGCATTGATACAAAACGTGATGCGTACCCATAGCTACTTCGTTTATATCCTCACAAACGCTTCAAGGAAAGTGTTATACACAGGCATAACTAATCACCTAGGCCGAAGAATTGAAGAACATAGAAAAGATGCGTTAGGAACCAAAAAGTCTTTTGCAGGCACCTATAATTGCTTCTATCTGGTTTATTGGGAATATTTCCAATACGTAGACCAGGCCATTGCCAGAGAGAAAGAAATCAAGGGCTGGAGAAGAGCTAAAAAAGACGCACTTATCGAGGACTTCAATCCACAATGGAAGTTTCTAAACGATGAAGTTGGATACTCTTTCAATTAAAGCGCTAGAAAGGGCTTTAGTACTCCTATGCTCCCACTTTGTTATGCTCTACTCCTACCTTGTCATCTTATCCTTCCATTCTGTCATCCTATCCTTTCACTTTGCCATCCTACGCTTATACTTTGCCATCCTACACTTCCACTTTGCCATCCTACACTTTCACTTTGTCATCCTACACTTCCACTTTGTCATCCTGAACGAAGTGAAGGATCTCTGCCGCATGCACTTCTAGATTGTAAGATCCCTCACCTGCTCCTTCGTTTCACTCAGGGCAGTGTCGGGATGACAAAGAGAGCAATCTTAATCCATTAAGCCATCTGTCCTAGCCGTTCCTCCAAGGCACTAATCTTCGCTTCGGCATCTGCTTGTTTTTTACGTTCCAAGGCTACTACCTGAGGCGGTGCACTTTGTACAAAGCGTTCGTTGCTGAGCTTTTTCATCACACTAGCAAGGAACCCTCGGGTATAGGCCAGCTCCTTTTCCAATTGCGCGCGCTCTTGTTCCGTATCTACGCCTTGTCCCAGCACCAGATAAAAAGTCGTTTCCCCAATGGTACAACTAGTAGCTTGTTCGGGCTTGGTAGCCACCGGCTCAATTTGAACGAGATTGGCTAGCTTCTTCACATCCGATGCAAAATGGGCTAGCCACGTCGGTACTGCTGCTGAGGCCACGTACAACGTGAGGGGGTCTTTGGGGCTTACCTGGGCCTGGTTTCTCAGGCTCCTGAGGGCTGTGACTAATTCAAAGGCCGTAGTGGCTTGATCAAGCAAGTCTTTGTCAGACGCTGTAGTTTTTGGCCAGTGAGCCACAACAAGGCAGTCCTGAACTTCCCGAGGCTGCAACTGGTGCCAAAGCTCTTCGGTCAGGAAGGGCATAAAAGGATGTAGGAATTTAAGTATATCCTCAAAAAAGCCAATTGTCGTCTGGTAGGTCTCCGTGTCTAAGGGCTGACCTGCTGCCGGTTTGACCATCTCTAGGTACCATGAACAAAAGTCATCCCACACCAGTTTGTAAAGTACCATGAGCGCATCAGCAATGCGGAACTGCTGGAAATAGTCATCGACTTCTTGAACCGCCTGGGATAGTCGCGCCTGGAACCACTGGATGGCCGATGTGTGTTGGGCCTTGGTCTGTTCAGAAGTTTCCCAACGCTGCACCAAACGGAAAGCATTCCAGAGCTTGTTGGCAAAGTTTCTGCCTTGCTCACAAAGTTTCTCATCAAACAACAAATCATTGCCCGCAGGTGCACTCAGCAACATGCCTACCCGTACCCCATCGGTACTGTATTGCTCCATGAGGACTATAGGGTCTGGCGAGTTGCCTAGCGACTTTGACATCTTTCGGCCCTGTTTGTCTCGCACAATGCCCGTGAAATAGACGTTGCGAAAAGGAGGCGCATCTTGAAAAGCATAGCCTGCCATGACCATCCTCGCTACCCAGAAAAAGATAATCTCAGGAGCCGTCACCAGGTCGTTGGTCGGATAGAAGTAACGGAAGTCAGGGTTGTCAGGATTCCGTATGCCATCAAAAACACTCATGGGCCAAAGCCACGCAGAAAACCAAGTGTCTAGCACATCTTCATCCTGCCTTAGGTCTGCTTCGGTTAGTGAAGCGTTATTAGCTCGGGCTTTTTGCAAAGCAGTTGCCTTGTCCTCAGCCACGACTACAGAGCCGTCTGGTAGGTAGTAGGCCGGAATGCGATGACCCCACCATAGCTGCCGCGAGATACACCAATCATGTACATTTTCCATCCAAGCTTTGTACATGTTCTGGAACTTAGCAGGATGAAATTGGATGGTGCCGTCCATGACGTGCTCAAGTGCTGGAGCAGCCAGGTCTTGTATCTTCACAAACCATTGGGTGGAAAGGCGCGGCTCTACCACAGCATCGGTGCGCTCTGAGTAACCTACGTTGTGGGTATGGGGCTCTGTCTTGACCAAATAACCTTCCGCCTCGAGCTGCTTGGCCATCTTTTTGCGTACCACAAAACGGTCTTCGCCTACATAGTGCTGCGCTGCCTCACTCATTGTGCCGTCCTCGTTCAGGATATCGATCGTATCTAGGTCGTGCTTTTGGCCCAAAGCATAGTCATTCATGTCATGAGCAGGCGTCACTTTGAGGCAGCCCGTGCCAAAAGTGGGGTCTACATAGTCATCTTCAATGATGGGAATAGGCCTGTTGACCAATGGAACGAGTACCTGTTGGCCTTTGAGGTGTTTATATCTCGTGTCTTCAGGATGAATACAAATGGCCGTATCGCCTAGGATAGTTTCTGGCCTTGTCGTAGCAATGGTCACGTGCTCTTCGCTCTCCACTACCGCATAGCGAATGTAGTAGAGCTGGCCTTGTACTTCCCTATGAATTACTTCATCATCAGATAGGGCGGTTTTTCCTGCCGGATCCCAATGAACCATGCGCTGGCCCTGGTAGATGTAGCCTTGCTCATACAGCTGCACAAATATTTTCTGAACAGCTTCTGATGGCCCTTTATCCATAGTAAAACGCGTCCGTTCCCAATCACAGGATATGCCTAGCTTCTGGAGCTGCTTCAGGATGATGCCTCCATACTTTTCTTTCCATTCCCAGGCATGCTTGAGGAACTCTTCGCGGGTCAAGTCGTTTTTGGCAATTCCCTGCTCGCGGAGCATGGCCACTACTTTGGCTTCTGTAGCAATGGACGCATGATCCATACCAGGTACCCAACAAGCTGCCTTGCCTTGCATACGGGCCTTGCGCACCAAAACGTCTTGGATGGTATTGTTCAACACATGCCCCATGTGCAAGATGCCCGTTACATTGGGCGGGGGCATCACCACGGTGTAGGGCTCCTTGTTAGGATCGGGCGTGGCATGAAAAAAACCTTGCTGGAGCCAGTGAGCATACCATTTACTTTCGACTGATTTAGGGTCGTAATGGGCAGGAAGTTCCATAGTTTGTAATCAATGATGACAGCCTTGTTGCCTACAATGGGCTATGAGCGTAGGGACTTGTAGTGTACTTGCACAAGGCCGGACGGATAGGTCTGACAGCTGGTTAATGTTAATTTTTCCTCAAAGTTAACATCTGCAAACAATTGAATGCCGCTGCCTAGCAAAGTGGGTATCCATGAGACCACATATTCGTCTATTAGATGCTGCTTGCGCAGGTCATGAATCACTTTGGCGCCTCCCTCCACG
>JBCCWZ010000005.1:0-19052 GCA_039192615.1 Bacteroidota bacterium | reverse complement strand
GCGCCCGCGCAATGGCAAGTCGCTGTTTTTGTCCGCCAGAAAGCGATGCGCCCCGCTCCCCAATCCAGGTATCATAGGCTTGGGGCATGCGCATAATAAACTCATGGGCAGCGGCACTTTTGGCAGCTTGGATGATTTGTTCTCGGCTAGCACCTGGAAAAGCGTAGCTAATGTTCTCTGCAATCGTGCCTTCAAACAAAAAAGATTCCTGCCCCACAAAACCAATCTGCTGACGCAACTTAGACAGCGATAGCGTCCGCAAATCATGCTGATCAAAGAATACTTGCCCTGCTGTAGGCGTATAGAAACCCAGCAACAGCTTGAGTAGTGTAGACTTGCCTGCCCCTGTAGCGCCTACGAAAGCCACTGTTTGACCCGGCGAAATCGTCAAAGAAAGTTGTTTAAGCGTAGCGGTATCGACTCCATAACCAAAGCTCACCTGATCAAAAATGATCTTACCTGCCAGCGGATAAGATTGTGTAGGAGAGCTTTCTAAGGGCATATCAAAAATTCGGAGCAGCCGTTTCGTAGCCGCCATCACCCGCTGAAAGTCAACCATGATCTCTCCCAAGTCCATGAAAGGCCATAGCAACTGGTGTGAAAGGGCTAGCAGCATCGTGTAAGCTCCTACGTCCAGCCGCCCCTCAATAGCCAGCACACCTCCATAGACTAATACGGCTAGATACCCCAAAACAATGGCAAAGCGGATGACAGGCTCTACCAAAGCGGCCCACGCAATAGCCTGAAAATTAACTGCTTTATACGCCTCACTCACCTGGGCCAATTTTTGGGTTTCTAACTCCTCCGCTACCAAGCTTTTCGTTGTGAACAAGCCCAGCAAACTGTTGGCTAGCCGGGTGCTCAACGCTCCTGCGCTTTCTCGCACCGCTAAGTAAAGCGGGCTCAATTTCTGCTGAAAAAAGAAAGTTCCATAAAGAATTAATGGCACAGACAGCATCGTTAACCCTGCTAGCTGTGGAGCAAGGAAGAAGAAAATACTGCCTATTACCACCACTGTCGTGATGATGGTAATGACCTTATGCGCGCCTTCTTCCAGAAAACGTTCCAGCTGATTGACATCATCATTCAGAATAGCCACCAGATCACCTGTTTTTTGTGCAGAAAACGCCGCCATCGTACTCTGTTGCACATGCTCAAAAGCTTCCATCCGAAAACTATGCTGCACATTCTGCGCCAAGCGCCACCACTTCACAGAATTCAAATACTGAAACAAAGACTCCAAACTATACGTTACCATTGTCAGCCCCCCTAACAGCATCACCTGCATCTTCAGCGCTGTAAAGCCCCAGCCTGCCAGCCAAGAATTCTCCCCCTTCACCACCGTATTAATCGCCATCCCTGCCAAAACCCCAGGCATGATGTCAAAAACCTGCCTAAGGAAAGAATAAAGGATTGCTAACCTATAATCTTTACGAAAAGGTCGCATGTAACGCAGTAACTGCAGAAAAGGATGAGTGGTTTTGTGGGGCATCTTTTTCACCTAAGTTTTGAGAGTAATAACAACTGCAAAGCAGCCCTGCCTAAGGGCTTACCAATAACTGGCGAAAGTACGACACAAACGCTTTCTATAAAAGCAAAAACAACGCTTTGAGAGGGCATCAAGGGTATATTTTTCTTGTAAATTGCACAGCCACGTTTCTCAACGCTGCAACACTGAATTAGTTATGATTTCATTCGTCAAGACAAATGTCTATAAGCAGCTCCTCGGGCGCGCTCGTTGGGCATGGATGCCCATCATCTTGGGGTTGCTTACCCACGCCTGTGCCGTTGTTACAATGCCTGAAGGTGGCCCTAAAGACGAAGTTCCCCCGAAGCTTACCAAAACATATCCTGAGCACGAGTGCACAGGCTTCAAGGGAAAAATGATCAAGCTAGTCTTTGACAAAGAGATTGAGGTAAGCGATATCTACAACAAGCTCGTGGTAACACCTAAGTTGCAAAAGTTGGAGGGCCAACCCAGCTACACTTACAAAACTCGGGGCAATACACTAAAGCTTACCCTAGCAGCGCCTTTGGAAGAGGAAACGACCTATACCTTCAACTTTAACAATGCCATTAGGGACCTTACAGAGGGTAATGAGGCTGAAGCACCTACGCTCACCTTCAGCACAGGCGACCAAATAGACACGATGTATGTCACAGGCCAAGTACGCCATCATATGAACCACGAGCCGGCCGCTGAGGTATGGGTGGGCCTTTACAAGGCGGGAGAGACGACGCCTAACTACCTCGAAAGCCCTCCCGACTACTTCACCAAAACCGATGAAAAAGGCGTGTATCGACTCGACCATATCAGCAAAGGAAAATATTACATCTATGCCAGCAGTAACAGAAGTGGTGAGCTGAAGATTGACCCAGGGGTAGACGAGTATGGATTTTTAAGGGAGCCCATCGACGTAACAGCCGCGCCTGTGGAAGCCATCAACCTATCTATTCTCAAAGCTGACATCAGAGAGTTCAAGCTACAAAGACAGCAACCCCAAGACCAGTATTTTGAGTTGAACTTTAACAAACCAGTGGTGGAGTATACGCTGGTCCTGGCACGCAAGACCAAAAGGTTCAAGGACAATCCCACCATCTACAGTCATTTGATAGAGAATGAGCAGGTAATCAGGGTCTACAATACGTTCGGGCTCCTCGAAGAAGACAGCCTAGAGGCCCGCTTGACGGCCCGCGATGTGCTAGGGACGGTAGTTGAGGAAATCATCACCCTCCAATTCAGGGGAGGGAGCCACAAAAAGTCCAGGGCTCTTTACAAGTTTGAGCCCACTTCAGGAGCTGTTATCAAGCCTGCTTTTGAAGGCAAGATGAGACTGAACAAGCCAGTGAAGGAGGTCCTCGTGAACCAACTCTTTTTTGTCTTCAATGGCCAAAACACGGTACGATTGCAGGAGGAGGACTTACAATTCAATGACCAGCGAGATGTAATCACCCTGAAAAAGCAACTCGATCCAAAGCTATTAAAGCCTCCTAAGAAAGCACCCAAGAAGAAAAAAGAGGGAGAAGAGGAAGCAGCACAAGAAGGACTCGTCTTGCACCTAGAAGAAGGGGCGTTGGTAACCGTAGAAAAAGATAAAAACGACGCCTTGCGCTATACATATACCTTCAGAGATCCCAAAGAATACAGCACTATTAAAGGTACCATCACCACCCAAGCGCCTGGCTTTATAGTACAGTTACTAGACACGGACTATGAGGTAATCGATGAGATAAGAAATGAGCGCCACTACCAATTCAAGGAAGTAGTGCCGGGCAATTACAAATTGCGCGTCCTAGTGCTACAAAAGCCAGAAGCATCATGGGACTTTGGCAATATCCTTGAACAAAGAGAGCCTGATCCAGTACTATTGCATCCAGAAGAGATTGAAGTACCCCCCAATTGGGAGATTCCGGGAATTAATTTCTCCTTTTAGGGAAGCGGTATGTTGTTCAGATGAAGATATGCACAGCTTGTTAAGCGCTAATCAAAGCCGGTAGGGCTTCTTTGATATGCGATAGGTGATGATGATTGAGCAGGTTCTTCACAATAGTGCGGATATAAGGCTTGATAGCTTTAGCTTCCTGCTTTCTAAAATGTCCTATGAATTTAGGACTACCTATCACCACAATCTCTTGATATGCTTTAGGGCCTGGCTGAGTTACTAATTCAGCGATGTAGTGCGCCAGGGCACGCGTACCCTGTTCATACTCCAAGTCTTTAAAACTAGTATGTGGATCAAAAAACCCACTAGGTGTAGATTGTTTCTGAAAGAACCCTTGCTTGCCATTTCCATCTCGCTCCGGCGGGTAGCTGAGTGACAACACTTCTGGACCTGTAACCACTTTCTTAGCCAGCATTTTGTATTCAAGCACCTGCTGTACATCAGCCACAAAAACGAGTTTAAGTTGTGTGTGCATACTTTTCTTTTTATTAAACAAATAACAAAAAGCAGCACTAATTCAAAAGAAAAAGGAGGGGCACTAAGCTACAAAGGTGATCCCTTTTACATCGTAATACTTCACAAAACCTGTTGCTAGCTCAATCGCTAGCCGACCTATCGCGTCTATATCTCTAATTTTGCCCTGAAATGTGTGCGTGGCATCTTGGAAAGTATGGGTTTCATGGAGCCAGTACATATTTTCGAGGTAAGAGGCACGTAAAGAAGCTATGCCCTGTGTCTGTAGTTGTGAATAATTACGCTCAAAAGCCACTAGCAGCTGCGCCAGCAGCCTCGGTAAGTCAAAAGTACGCTCACAAGCCGTTGCTAACGAGGTAGCACATACTCCTGGTGCCCACTGCACTTGGTTGACATTCAGCCCGATACCAATCACTGATACCTTAAGCCGCTGTTGCTCCACCGTGTTTTCAATCAGCACCCCACTCAGCTTTTGGTCTTGACAATAAAGATCATTAGGCCACTTAATGGTCAAGTCTTCGGGGATATAGGCAGCTAGTACTTGGTGAAGGGCCAGGGTAGTGATTATATTCAGGGAAAAACTTTGGTGAACCGACAGAAAAGTAGGATAAAGCACCACGGAGAAGGTGAGGTTTTTGTAGGGTTCACTAGACCAACTACGGCCTCGCTGGCCCCTACCTTGGTATTGATGATCAGTAATGACCACCGTGCCCGCAGGTAATTCCTCTTGAAGTAAGCACTGCGCCGCCCAAGTGTTGGTAGAAGCGCAAGTGGCAGCATAGATGATACGCTGCCCGATGAACTGCGTAGAGGGAGGGGTATAGCGCAATTTTGTACTTTTGTTGAGCAACCAAAGGTAGCCCTAATTATAAAAGAAAAAGAACTTGAAAAGCACACTGACGGAAGCGATTGTGCAGGGGATGCAAGCTAAAAAGGCGCAAGACATTAGCATACTTCACCTCAAAGGTGTCAACCATGCAGTAGCTGACTATTTCATCCTCTGCTCAGGCAATACCACAAGACAGGTAGAGGCCATTGCTGATGCTATTGTTGAAGCAACCTACCGCCAAACTGGAGAATATCCTTGGAAACAAGAAGGAACCACCGCCAGAGAGTGGATTCTACTCGACTATGTCAATGTGGTGGTACATATATTCCACCACGAGAAGCGAGCCTACTACATGCTTGACACACTATGGGGAGATGCCGCAGTAACGCGCATTGCCAGTTAGCACAGGGCCAGAGACATTTTTTCTTCTTATTAACAGACTCTCAACAAATACGACGTTCCATCAATTTTTAAAACTCTGAATTATGAGCAAAGTCAGCAAGAATTTGCCCTCTACGCCTAACTCTCAGTCTTGGGCCATCATTATACTGCTAACCATCATCTTAGGGACTATTTACTTCAATAGGATGAATGCCACCATCCCCATCTCTGAGCACCGGTTTGAAACCATGTTGCTAAAAGAGGAAGTCAAACAGGTCGTACTGGTTATGAATAAAAACCTCGTTGAAGTCACCCTCAAGCCAGAAGTGCTATCGCAGGAGCCGTACAAAAGCGAACTAGGGCGACGTAGTTATTTAGCTGTAGGACAAACGCCTATCTATACGTTCAGAACCCCTTCAGCCCAGGTATTCAATGACAACTTTAAGGCTATAGAGGCCCAAATGGCGCCCGATAAAAAGATCGGATACACCACAAAAGAACGCTATGACATCACGAGTTTCATGCTCGATTGGGGCTATTTGTTCCTGCTACTCTTTGCATTCTTATTCTTTATGCGTTGGATGTCAGGAAGCGGAGGGCCTGGCGGGCAAATCTTCAACATTGGCCAATCAAGGGCCGCCCTTTTTGATGCCGAGAACAGTGTCAAAATCACCTTTAATGACATCGCAGGTCTTCAAGAAGCCAAAGAGGAAGTCATAGAAATTGTAGAATTCCTCAAAAGCCCAGAGAAGTTTACCCAACTAGGCGGCAAAATCCCCAAAGGTGCCCTCCTCATCGGCCCTCCTGGCACCGGCAAGACCCTCCTGGCCAAAGCCGTAGCAGGCGAAGCCGGCGTGCCTTTCTTTTCCCTCTCAGGCTCCGACTTTGTAGAAATGTTTGTCGGCGTGGGTGCCGCCCGCGTGCGCGACCTCTTTAAAAAAGCCAAAAACAAGGCCCCTAGTATCATTTTCATCGATGAGATTGATGCTATTGGACGGTCAAGGGGACGGGGGCAGATGCAAGGTGCTAATGATGAAAGAGAAAATACACTGAATTCTCTGCTCGTAGAGATGGACGGCTTTGGCACTGACTCGGGCGTGATCATTCTGGCTGCTACCAACAGACCAGATGTGCTTGATCGAGCCCTCCTCAGGCCCGGCCGTTTCGACCGGCAAATCAGCATTGATAAACCTGATATTACTGACCGAAAAGCGATTCTCAAGGTACATCTAAAAACCCTCAAGCTGGCTGCTGATGTGGATGCTAAGAAACTAGCCGCGCAGACACCGGGTTTTGCTGGGGCAGAACTGGCCAATATTTGCAACGAAGCGGCGCTTATTGCAGCCCGAAGGAACAAAAAAAAGGTGGACATGGCGGACTTCCAGGATGCGATTGATCGGGTGATTGGCGGGCTAGAGAAGAAAAACAAAATCATTTCTCCTCAAGAAAAAGAAATCGTAGCCTACCACGAAGCAGGCCATGCCGTAGCCGGCTGGTTCTTAGAACATGCCCACCCCCTAGTTAAAGTCAGCATCGTGCCTAGAGGTGTGGCTGCCCTGGGTTATGCCCAATACCTACCCAAAGAGCAGTTTTTATACCAAACTGAGCAGCTATTGGACGACATGGCTATGTCTTTGGGAGGCAGAGTAGCGGAGGAGCTTATCTTTGGCAAGATCTCTACCGGCGCCCTGAGTGATCTAGAACGGGTTACCAAAATGGCTTATAACATGGTGGGGGTCTATGGCATGAATGAGAAGATTGGAAATATTTCTTTTCACGACCCGCAGAAAGAGGAGTATAGCTTTACCAAGCCGTATTCCGAGGCTACAGCACAAAAGATTGATGAGGAGGTACGAAGCTTAGTAGACGGCGTTTACCAGCGGACTAAAAAGCTATTGCTGACTAAAAAGGAGGCGCTGGAGAAGGTGGCACAAGCGCTGCTGGATAAAGAGATCATTTTTCAGGACGACTTGGAGCAGATGATTGGGAAGCGGCCTTTTGATAAGGACAAAGAAACAGCAGATACAAAAAAAGTAGAAGAGGCTCCAGCCCCTACCGAGCATACCTCAATCGCTACTCCTGAAGTAGCGTAAATCTTAGTCTCTCAAAGAAAAAAGCCCTGCCAACACAGCAGGGCTTCTTCATAAGAAAAGGGGAAGCAGCTCCATCTTGATGCCTAGAGGCATCCCCAAAGCCACTTCCCCTGAGGGCGTATGGATCGTTATTTAATCCGTTTCTTCAGCACGTCAAAGGTCATCGTCTCAATCCCTTTTTTCTCCATCTCTTGGCAAACTTTTTTAGTAGCCTCATCACCGAATACAGCTTCAGAGAGGTCCTTAACGAACATCACATGATAGCCCAAGTCAGCCCCATCCTTGGCCGTAGCACCGACACAGAAATCGTTTGCCAAGCCAAACACGATCACGTTTTTGATGTTTCTTTTTTTCAAGATTCCATCCAAAGAAGACTTGATGTTTCTTTTGTCATCAGGGCCATAGAAGCCTTTATAAAAGCCAGAATAACTCTCTAGGTTCTTCTCTGTTCCCTTATGAACACGCACATCCACTAGCTTGTCTATGCCTTTAACGAGTTGGGCGCCTTTGGTACCCTGCACACAATGATCAGGCCACAGTCTTTGTTCTCTGGCATCTTTCGTATTAGCATCGACTACCTGATGAGTTGTATTATCAAGGTAGATAACGTCTACATAGGGTTTTTTTCCTTGGTGTGCACTCGCAAAAGAGACATGCCCTTGGGGGTGCCAGTCTTGGGTACCGATGACATATAACTTTTTCTTGTTTTTAAGATAGTTGAGGGCGTTCTTCACCTTCTTGATATAGGCTTTTTTTGTCCCTTGTCCTCCCTGGACGGCTAGGCTTCCCTGGCCATATTCTGTGAAGTCATTTTGCATATCTACCAGAATCACCGCTGTGTTTTGGGGATTTAAAGAAGCGCTATCTTTTTTGCTGCTAAAGCCAAGCACGCTTACAAGAGCAAATAGATAAAAGGTATTTCTCATAGTTTGATTGTTTTTAGGTTGTTAGAATGAATTACAGAGCCGCTTGATACCTTGCTGCTACCTCCTGCCAGTTTACTACATTCCAAAAAGCTTCGATATACGCGGGTCTTCTGTTTTGGTAACGAAGGTAATAGGCATGTTCCCATACATCAAGCCCTAAAATAGGCATTCCTTGATGCGCACTAGGTACCACGTCCATCAAAGGATTATCCTGGTTAGGCGTAGAGCAAATGCTGAGCCTACCTGGCCCCTCCACATACAACCATGCCCAGCCAGAGCCAAAGCGCGTAGTAGCCGCCTTCGTAAAGGCTTCTTTAAACTGCTCAAAACTCCCAAAGCATTGGTGAATAGCCGCTGCTATCTCACCGGAAGGTTCCCCGCCGCCTTTCGGCGACAAAATGGTCCAGAACAGAGCATGGTTATAATGCCCTCCCCCATTATTCCGCACTGCATCGCCATGCTGGCTGACGTTTTTGAGGATAGCTTCTAGAGGCTCATTGTCTAGGGCAGTGCCAACAATGGCCTTGTTCAGGTTATTCACATAGCCTTGGTGGTGCTTACCATGATGCACTTCCATTGTCTTCGCATCAATATGCGGTGCTAAGGCATCAAAAGCATATGGGAGGGGAGGTAATTCAAAAGCCATAATAGTCAAGATTTTTAAGGTGATACATAGGCTGAGTAAATGAAGATACTAACTTCTAAGGCGCCGAAAAAAATGCGTCAAAAGCTGTGCAGCGTCTTGCCCAAGTACTTCTGCAGTAATTTCTGTACGCGGGTGGAGCAGTTGCTTGCCTACGGTAGTATAGCCGCGCTGCGGATCAGGAGCGCCAAAGACAAGTCGTCCTAGCTGCGCCCAGTAGGTAGCACCGGCACACATACAGCAGGGCTCTAGGGTAACGTACAGGGTGCAAGTGGGCAGGTATTTGCCCCCTACATGGTTGAAAGCAGCCGTTAAGGCTAAGACCTCAGCATGGGCCGTAGCATCTTGGAGGCGCTCTACTTGGTTATGGGCTCGGGCAATGATGCGGTCTTGGCTCACGACAACAGCACCTACGGGCACCTCGCCTGCTTGGGCGGCTCTGGCTGCTTCTTTCAGGGCCTCGCGCATAAAATATTCATCCGTTCTTCGTAGCATAAAAATACAGCGATCATAGAGCCTCTAAGTTAGGCTTAGCTAGGGGAATAGTAGGCACATGGCTATTTTTGGGGAAAGTGTAGGTTATGACTAGAACACATACTTGTGGCGAACTACGGCTCGAAAACGTAGGCAATGAGGTAACCCTTTGTGGATGGGTACAACGGATACGTAATAAGGGGGGCTTGCTATGGCTGGATTTGCGGGATCGGTATGGCATCACGCAGCTAATTTTTGAAGAGGGAGTGACGGATTCTACGCTGCTGGAGCAGGCCCGATCACTGGGTAGAGAGTATGTGGTGCAGGTGCAAGGGAAAGTAATCGAAAGAAGCGCAAAAAATTCGCAGCTACCCACAGGCGAGGTAGAGGTGCAGGTGATTGGCTTGGAGGTGCTTAATATGGCGAAAACACCTCCCTTTCTGATCGAGGAAGCAACCGATGGCGGCGAGGAGTTGCGCATGCAATATCGCTACCTAGACCTCAGGCGCCCGCCGCTCCAAAAAAACCTCATACTGCGCCACCAGGTCATGCAGCAAATAAGGACTTACCTGAACGAACAGCAGTTTCTGGAGATAGAAACGCCGATGCTTATTAAGTCGACGCCTGAAGGGGCACGGGATTTTGTGGTGCCTGCGCGCCTGCAGCCAGGGCAGTTTTATGCCTTGCCCCAATCGCCTCAGACCCTTAAGCAGCTGCTCATGGTGGCAGGTTTTGATCGGTACTACCAGCTTGTGCGTTGTTTTAGGGACGAGGATCTGCGGGCAGATCGGCAACCGGAATTTACCCAGCTCGACTGTGAGCTGTCTTTTGTCGACCAAGAAGATGTTCTAAGCATTTTTGAGGGGCTGATGAGGTACCTCTTTCAACACCTGAAGCACATGGAACTGCCTGAGTTCCCCCGTATGACGTATGCAGAGGCCATGCGGTTGTACGGCAGTGATAAACCTGACTTGCGTTTTGGGATGCCTTTTGGAGAGCTGACGCACTTAGCGCAGGGGCAGGGCTTTTCTGTGTTTGACGAGGCCAAGCTCGTAGTGGGCATTTGTGCCCCCGGTTGTGCAGGCTATACGCGCAAACAGCTTGATGCTTTAACAGATTTTGTCCAACAGCCGCAGGTAGGGGCCAAGGGCTTGGTCTACGTCAAGTGCAATCCTGATGGCAGTTTTAAGTCGTCTGTAGACAAGTTTTTTAGCCCAACCCAACTCACTGCTTGGGCCGAGGTGCTCCAAGCACAGCCCGGTGATCTGATGTTGGTGCTAGCTGGGGAGCCAATGCTTACACGACAGGCTTTGTCTGCTTTGCGCTTGCACGTGGGGGATGCGCTGGGTTTGCGGGATAGGAAACAGTTGGCGCCTTTATGGGTGGTTGATTTTCCGCTGCTGGAGTGGGATGCAGAGACGGAACGCTATCATGCGCTCCATCACCCTTTTACAGCCCCACAGCCCGCGGATATGCATCTATTAGCAGAACAGCCGGCAACAGTTCGGGCGCAAGCCTACGACTTGGTCATCAATGGCGTAGAAATAGGCGGAGGCTCTATCCGCATTAGCCAGCAAGAAGTACAAGAAAAGGTATTACAGCTCCTCGGGTTTAGTCCTGAAGAGGCAGTACAGCAATTTGGATTTTTGTTGGAAGCGCTGACCTACGGGGCACCCCCGCATGGCGGTATTGCTTGGGGGTTGGATCGGCTATGCGCTTTGTTAGGCGGTGACGAGTCTATTCGATCATTCATTGCCTTCCCGAAAAATAATGCCGGTCGGGACGTGATGCTCCAAGCCCCTGCTCCGCTCTCACCAGCACAGCTACAAGAATTAGGTATCCAGTCATAAACTAATTTGAGAACCATGTCATGTCGTACTTGATACGGCACTCCCGATAGGTGCACTTGGGTGGATATCCGTTTCCACGGGTATGTCAAAACTGTGACTAATAGGCAGCTAAGGCAGGGATGACCGTTGAGAATGAGGGGAAAATTTCCTAATATTGCACCCTCTCCATATCAATCAAAAAGTACCCAGCCCGCCTAAGATTCGCTTTATGTCTACGTTGAGAATACTTTACGCTGCAAGTGAGATCACTCCTTTTCTTACGACCTCTGCTGTAGCTGACTTTGTCAGAGCCCTGCCGCCGTATATGCAAGAAAAAGGGCTGGAGGTGAGGGTGCTGGTACCACGATTTGGTGTGATCAATGAACGCAAAAATAGGCTGCATGAGGTAGTACGGCTCTCGGGCCTAGATATTACCGTAGGCGAGCATGCAGCGCCACTGGTGATTAAAGTAGCGTCTATTCCACAGGCCAAGCTCCAAGTATACTTTATTGATAACGAAGAGTATTTCAAACGCAAGGCAGTGCTCCACGACAAGGAGGAGAGGTTCTTTGAGGACAATGATGAGAGGATGATTTTTTTCTGCAAAGGGGTGCTGGAAACAGTGAAGAAGCTGGGTTGGGCACCGGATGTGGTACATTGTCATGATTGGTTGACCAGCTTGATCCCGTTGTATCTTAAGACTGCTTACCGCCAAGACCCTCTGTTTAAAAAGACACGAATCTTATGGACGCTTTACAATAATGTTTTCTCGCACCGATTTGGCCAGGATTTCACCCACAAAGTGAGGATGGTAGGGCTAGAAGAGAAAGATTTAGCTTTACTCACTACGGCTAACTTTGAAGGATTAGTACAAACAGGCATCAAGTATGCAGACCGTACTGTGAGGGCAGAGGCGTTGCAAGAGGCAAACTTCAAGGGGCTGCTAGATGAACAAGCGCTTACCTGCATTGAAAACAATGAGGCTGGACTGGAGGCTTACTACAACCTCTACCAAGAATTGGCTAGAAAGCGCTAAGTGGCTATACAGCAGGCTGCTTTTCGAAAAAGGCGGCTAGGCGTTCCATACTTTCTTCCTTTCCGATCAATGCTATACTCTGCATCAGGTCTGGGCCTGCCCCCACACCTGTCAACGCTACGCGCACCAGGGGCATAATATCACTGAGCTTCATGGACTGGGCGGTAATCAGCTGCATCAACGTAGCTTTAATGGCCGCAGCCTCAAAAACCGCGATCCCGGGCAAGGCCACCATCCAATCCCGCAGTACCCCTACAGCCTGCTCATTCCACTTCTTTTTCAATACAGCTGTGTCATAGGCTGCTGGTCTCACAAAGAAATAATGGCCTTGCTGCCACAGGTCTTGGGGAAAGGTAGCCCGCTCTTTGATGAGTTGACAAACCTGGCTCACTTTTTCCTGCGTATATGGAATTTCATTGGCTTCTAAGGACTGAATCAAGTACTGCGCCAAGGCACTGTCGGGCTGGGCTCTGAGGTACTGCTGATTAAACCATTCGGCTTTATGAATGTCAAACTTAACGCCTGATTTGCCGATCCGTTCAATAGAAAAGGCCTGTACCAGTTCTTCGAGGCTAAAAATCTCTTGCTGGTTGCCAGGATTCCAGCCCAGGAGGGCCAAAAAATTGAGCAGTGCTTCAGGCAGGTAGCCCTTTTCACGAAATCCTGGGGTTGCTTCGCCGGTAGCAGGGTCTTGCCAGGTCAAGGGAAAAATCGGGAAGCCATGCTTGTCTGCATCCCGCTTGCTGAGCTTGCCGGTCCCTTCTGGCTTGAGGAGGAGGGGAAGGTGCACAAACTGGGGCATTGCGGCTTCCCAACCTAAGTACTGGTAGAGCAACACATGGATAGGGGTAGAAGGTATCCATTCTTCGCCTCTGATGACATGGGTAATCTGCATGAGGTAGTCGTCTACTACATTGGCAAAATGATAAGTAGGAATACCGTCCGCCTTCATGAGCACTTTATCATCCAAATCGCCTGAATTCGTCTTCACCCAGCCCCTAACGAGATCGTGAAAGCGGATGTCTTCTTGGTGGGGTACTTGGATGCGGATGACGTGGGGAACGCCCTGCGCGAGCAGCCTGTCTACTTCTTCTTGCGGTAGGGTCAAAGAATTCCTCATCCAGGCTCTACTGACAGCATTGTATTGCGGGGCAGCCACCCGAGCAGCTTTCAGCCGCTCACGCATAGCCTCCAGTTCCTCGGGGGTATCAAAGGCATAGTAGGCTTTGCCTGCTTTAACGAGCTGGGCCGCATACTGCTGGTAGATTTCCTTGCGTTCTGACTGTCTGTAAGGCCCCGAGGAGCCACCCTGGGTAGGGCCTTCGTCGGCTTCGATGCCGAGCCATTGCAGGGTGTTGAGGATATAGGCTTCTGCACCGGGCACAAAGCGGGTTTGGTCTGTATCTTCTATCCTAAGGATGAACCTTCCCTGGTGTTTGCGGGCAAAAAGGTAATTGTAAAGGGCAGTTCTGACGCCCCCTATATGCAGGGCCCCGGTGGGGCTGGGAGCAAAGCGTACGCGTACTGTTTTTTCCATGACATTCGGTGTTCACACAAAGGTAAGCAATACAGAAAAGGAGTTATGAGTTATAAGTTATGAATTAGCAGTATGCTTGGCGTAGTCTGGGCACTACCTAGATTATTTATTTGCAGGCACGCTTTGAAACTAGACAGGCTTTATGTTGCTTTGCGTACAATCATAGAGGTCTTCACTTTTAGTTGTGAAAGCACTACGCCATCTTAATAAGTACTTAGCCCGCCACAAGTACCTGCTCCTCTGGGGGACGATCTGCACGGCCTTGGCCAATGCTTTTTCTATCATTCCTGCGCGCCTGGTCAAGTATGCTTTTGACCTGGTACAAACAAGCAGCAAGGTTTATCCACTTTTGGAGGGGACGAGTCTCCAGGCAACTGTTTATGAGGGACTTATTAAAGGGCTGCTCTTGTATGGCGGACTGATACTCCTAGCAGCGATACTGAGGGCAATATTTGCCTTTTTAGCCCGCCAGAGCATCATGGTCATGGGCAAACGCATTGAGTATGCGCTCAAGAATGAGGTTTATGCCCATTATCAGACCTTGCCCCTAAGCTTTTATAGACGGAATAGTACTGGGGATTTAATGGCCCGAATCTCAGAAGATGTGAATCAAGTGGGCATGTACCTGGGGCCTGCTATGGCGTTTGGCATTAATGCCCTCACCACTTTCCTCCTCCTGATTCCTTACATGCTGGTGCTCAATGCACGCTTGACGATTTATGCAGCACTGCCCATCCTGCTCTTGGCCCTGGGCACCTATTACATCAGTACTTTTATGAAGCAACGCGCTGAGGACATCCAGCAACAGTTGTCTCGTTTGACTACCCGGGTGCAAGAGTCGTTTTCAGGTATCAGGGTGTTGCAGGCTTTTGCACGCAAGGATGCATTTACCCAAAGGTTTACCGAAGAATGTGAGGTGTACAAGACGCAGTCGCTGCGCTTGACGACTATTAATGCCATCTTTTTTCCAGTAGTCAGAGGTGTTATTGGCTTGGGCATTGTGCTCGTTGTTTTTATAGGCGGCCAGGAAGTGATCCAGGGGCGTAGTACGCCCGGCAACATTGCTGAATTCGTCATGTACTTGAGCATCTTGGGTTGGCCTACCTTCTCGGTGAGTTGGGTCAACAGCTTGGTACAGAATGCGGCTGCTTCTCAGCAAAGAATCAATGCTTTCCTACAAGAGCAGAACCCAATCATCTCTAAGCAAGCACTACAACAGCCTATACAAGGGCACATTGCTTTCAAAGAAGTGGGCTTTACCTATCCAGACTCCGGCGTCAAAGCATTAAAATCAGTCACCTTTGAAATCAAGGCCGGTCAATCAGTAGCCATCATTGGCCCCACAGGAGCAGGCAAGTCTACCCTAGCGCACCTAGTCAGCCGGCTTTATGATGCAGCGGCCGGGGAGATCACGATTGACGGAGTTCCTATTCAGGACTATGCTATCCCTTTCCTCAGGCAGCAGCTGGGCTACGTGCCGCAAGACATATTGCTCTTTTCAGACACCATCAAGCACAATATTGCTTGGGGTAAGCCAGACGCTACTGATGCAGAAATTATTCAAGCCGCCCAGCTTGCCGCAATTTATGAGGGTATTCAAGGGTTCCCCGACCAAATGGAAACGATGCTGGGGGAGCGGGGGGTAACGCTTTCTGGCGGACAAAAGCAACGGATTGCCATTGCTAGGGCGTTCATTCGGGATCCGAAGATATTGGTATTAGATGATTGCCTTTCTGCGGTGGATACGCAAACAGAGCAAACAATCTTGCGCAACATGAAAAAGGCCATGCACGGTAAAACAGCACTCATCATTTCTCATCGAGTAGCAGCTGCCCAGCTTGCTGATCAGATTTTGGTCTTGGAGGCCGGGGAGCTGGTGGAGCAAGGGACGCATGAGCACCTGCTGGCCCAGCAGGGTATTTATTATTCATTGTATAACCAACAAAAACAGTATAGCACTGAGTGACGCCCCCGTGCGTAGCTTTATTCTCCACCTTTCTGAAGCCAATGTCGCATGAAAATAGACCAGCAGTTACCTTCGCCTCCCAAAGCTTTTAGTGGTAAAGTCAGGCAACGACGGCTATCTAAAGTCACCTACCAGCTCTTTGATATCACCCGAAGGGAGCAAGACTTCCTGCTACTTATCCTCGTATTGTTGCTCCTTTGCACATTCGTATCGCCTTATCCCCGCTTAGCCATGTGGTTTGGTTTTTCGTTAGCCAGCTATTCGGCCATTGCCAACGACAGCATTCAAACCATAGGTACCTTCATCGCGTCTAATACTCATAGGAAATGGTGGTATTTATGGCTGTTTATGGGCCTCATCTTTGTGGGCACCGTCACTTATAGCTGGATCATCTATGAGGGCGATGTAAGCTACCAACGCCTCGCTGAGAAGGGGTTTTCTGAAGCACCACAAACTTTTGGCTTTCTACAGCTTTTTGCGCCGATTGCTTTGCTTATCCTAACGCGCCTGCGCATTCCTGTGTCGACCACTTTTTTGCTCCTGAATGTCTTTGCCACGGATGCCAATGCCATCTTGAACGTCCTGCAAAAGAGCCTGTATGGCTACTTCATTGCCTTTTTCTCGGCCATAGGGGTGTGGTACTTGATGACCCGATTTGCTAATCGATACTTTACGGGCAAGCCTGGGCAGGTCTGGACAATATTGCAGTGGCTTACCAGTGGGCTACTCTGGTCGGTCTGGATCATGCAAGATGCTGCTAACATTGCTGTGTTCTTACCCCGACAGTTGGGCTTGTTAGAGCTGTTGTTGTTCGTGGGTTTCATCTTTTTAGGCTTGGGGATTTTGTTTTACCTAAGGGGTGATCGGATGCAGCGCCTGGTGGATGAGAAAGCGGGCATTAAGGATATCCGGGCTGCTACCCTGGTGGACTTAGTTTACATGGCTATTCTTTTCTACTTCAAAAATTTGAACAACGTACCTATGAGTACTACCTGGGTCTTTATTGGACTGCTAGGGGGTAGGGAGCTGGCTGTTGGCCTTAGTAAACGCAAGCCTAAAAAACGCCACAAAGCAGTGAGAAAGAGCTTGAAGTTTATCAGGAAGGATTTAAGGCATGCTTGTATAGGACTAGGTATCTCTATCATACTGGCTATGCTGGCCAACCCCATCATACAAAAGACCTTGCAGGAGCTGCTACGAGGGGTTATGAACTAGGCCAGGCGTCAGGATCATTAGCAGTGATGAGTTATGGCCTGGTTGGGCCAGAGGCTCTTACAACTTTTGGAGGAGCCAGCTGATTACGCTGAGTAGGATACTCAAGAGAAGGCTGGTCGTGATTGGTGCGTAGAACTTAAATTTTCCCTTTTCTAGCACGATATCCCCAGGCAACTTGCCGAGCCCTAAGTTGGAAACCCAGGGCCAGAGCAACCCGGTGATGAGTATTACGAGGCCCATCGTGATCAGTATTCTAGCCATGACCTTGTGAGCAATAGATTTTATGGGACTGCGACTTACAGCTGCTATTTCTTTTTAGCAGTGTGTTGCTTGGTAGAATCTAAAGAAATTGCCCCTCTTGAGACGGTAATTTTAGTGCCTTTGTGATCAACTTCTAGGGTCACTGTATCGGCTGCTACCTCGTATATCTTGCCATGAATTCCGCCAATGGTTACTACATGCGTTCCTTTTTTCATCTGTGCTAAGAAGGAGCGCTGCTCTCTTTGGCGCCTTTGTTGGGGCCTAATCATAAAAAAGTAGAAGACGAGTAGCATGCCTCCTATAAGGATGAACTGAGGCATAGAGTCGCTTCCTATGATGGCTGCTTGTAAGGGTACAGAAATGAGCATGTTGCTTGTGGGGTATAAAGGTGGGTTAAGCTGATTTATTGTTCTAGCTGGGCCGCCAGCTCGTTAGCATCTTGCAAAAGCTGCTTGGCTTTTTGGATCGTGTCATCGATGACTCCTTGGCCGGCTGCTTTGGCTTGGCTCGATACTTTGGCGCGGGTATTCGACAAGATTTTGATGAGGTCTTGGAGTTTCTCTACGTAGCTTGTGACGCGGTAGCTGAGGGCACTTCTGATATTTTCACCCCGCGTAGGAGCAAATAAAAGAGTCAAAATAGCGCCTACGGCTGTGCCTATAATAAAGGTGAGAATGCTTACTGGGTTCTTACGCATAGTACAAGGTGCTTTTAGGTTCAATCTACACTTTTTTACTAGCCTCTCCTGGACGCATAGTGTTGGCAATGGCGTCTAGCAGACCATTGACGAACTGACTGCTCTTGGGGATGCTGTAGGTTTTGGCGATGTCTATGTATTCATTAATAGAAACTTTTACAGGGATGCTAGGGAAATAGCACATTTCACACAGTGCAAGCTTAATAATAGTCTTATCCAAAAGCATGATCCGGTCTATCGCCCAATTATTCGAGTGCTGGGCCATGAGCGCTTCCAACGTTTCGTCTTGCTGCCAGACTTTGTGTATCAAATCTGTGTAGAAACGCTGTGCTTCCGCCCATTGGGCCGCAGCGCCGAATGTTTCCAAGGTAGGGCCTTTTTCTGAATTTTTCTTGGAGGGTACCAGGCCCTGGCGTACTCGTTTTTTCACAAGCCGCTTGTGGGTGGCCCAATGCAAATCTACTTCACTGAAAAAAGCTTGGATAGCTGCCTGACCAAAGATGATTTCCTCCACCAAAAACACCAACAGTCGTTGCTCCTGGGTAGGAATGCTCAGGTCTGCGAGGTGACGCTGGATCGTAGGGTCTTTTTTTACAAACTGATAATACCAACTTTCTACTAAAGGCATATGTGCTCCCCAGCCTGCCCGTTCTTGTTGCACCAGCTGGGCCAATTGGCTATCCTTTTGCAGGTGCTGCAGCAAGGGGCTATCAGCCAGACATACTGATGTGGTCATAGATTGGCGCTGGGCCCGCCGGGGCTTTTCTGTCTGCTTTTGCGCAAGGTGGCCCCATTCAACCAGCAATTGCCAAATGCGGACACATGCTTGGTTCATAGCAGCGACGCTGTGTGCCAACCCTTGTTCTAGCTTACGCATGTCTTTGGCCAATTCATTCTTATAGCTTGTCAGGGCAGTGATCACAGCGACTTGAACTCGGCTAGGGATCTGGGCAAGGTCAGGAGGAGATGACTCACGAGTAGCCAAAGTAGCGTTGAACAAGTCGCGGGCCTGTTGCGCTTCTTGGGTAAGTTGAGTTGGGTCTACAGGTGAATCAGCAAAGACATCCGGGATAAAAGCAGCCTGTATTTGGGCGAGTGCCCCAGTATAATTCGCTTGCTTACCTATATAAAAGGCATAAAGATGTTGCACCGCTTGCAGGCGGATAAATCGGCGGTTAAAAGAGGGTTTGGCTGTCAAGATGATTCAGAACAGTAAAGAGCTACAGAAACATGGTCAATTTGGTAGGG
>JBCCWZ010000004.1:0-19907 GCA_039192615.1 Bacteroidota bacterium | reverse complement strand
CTTACTTTGTTTTTATTCCTAACATAGAAATGTTCAAGCTGAATAGTTTGGCTGACACCCTCAATAGCGTTCTGCCGGCTATGGGTACTCTCTGGGAGGCCCTCCGATTTTGGCCTTTTACGCTTTTCTACATCAATGCAGAGGCATGGGGTACAATGGCGCTGGGTGTGCTTTTCTGGACATTTGTCAACGATATTACTAGTGTAGAGCAGTCTAAGCGATTTTATAGCTTCCTGGCGCTCGGGGCTGCGGTAGGGCTGATTCTTTCTGGTACTGCCCTGAAGTCTTTGAGCAAAAACCATAATCTTACTTTGGGTGTGGGAATAGGGTTGATGGCGATGATCTTGGTGATATATAACTTTTTTGCCCGCGACATCAAAAACAATCCTGCTCTTTACCAGGTGGAGCAAAAGCCCAAAAAGAAAAAAGCACAGCTATCCCTGCTTGAATCTGTCAGGTTCCTAGCCAAGTCAGAATACCTCGCCCAGATTGCTACCCTTGTCATCACGTATGGGGTAGTCATCAGTCTCTTTGAGTCCGTATGGAAAGACAAGATCAAAGAATTTACAGCGGGTGATGCTGCAGCAATGACTAACATTTATGGCAACCAGGGCATTATGGCAGGTATCGCATCACTCATCCTTATTCTCTTCTTATCATCTCCTATTATGAACAGAGGGTGGCGCTTTGCGGCTTCGGTGACACCAACTATTGCCTTGATCGCTACGATTATTTTCTTTGCTACCTTGTACTTTGAAGGGCCTTTGAGCGGATTCACAAGTTCCTTTGGCGTCAGCCCCCTAGGCTTTGCCGTCCTCTTCGGCCTGGTCAACGTGGTGTTCATCAAAGCAGTCAAGTACACTTTATTTGACCCCACTAAAGAAAGGGCCTATATCCCCCTTGATGAGGAATCTAAGGTGCGGGGCAAAGCAGCAGTAGACGGCGTGGGATCACGTATAGGCAAAAGTTTAGGCTCTTTTATTGTAACTCTCATCTTAGTACCAACGATGGGGTCTATTAACAATGCTAAATACATCACCTTCTTTATCATCCTGATCGCCCTTGTGATGTGGCTAAGAGCTGTTAACAGACTAAGTGTATTATTCAAGCAACGTACAGAAGAGGCTGCCCAAAATGCTTAAACGAGTTAACACAGCCTTGTAACCTGCAAAAGCTCAGCACATACCGTGTTGAGCTTTTCTTTTGATTCATCTCATTGCTATGGACAAGCAGTCAACATTCGGTAGGATACGCAGCCGCCTCTTTCCTATCCATAAAAATGAGTTTAGTAAGCTCATCCCCCTCACAATCCTTTCGCTTCTCATCTCCTTTAGCTCCTTCACCCTCCGGAGCCTAAAAGACATCTATCTACTCAAATACATCAACGCCGAAGTGATTTACTATATAAAAGTTTTTGGCGTCATCCCCGGCATCATTCTTCTAACAATTCTCTATAGTAGCCTTAGTAAATTTACCCATAGAGACACACGATTCAACATTGTCATTGGCTACTTTTTGGTATTCTTTGGCCTTTTTTACTTCGTCTTCATCCCGCACCTGGCGTTACTCAAGCTCAACAACTGGGCCGATGCTTTGCACCATCGCTTCCCAGCCATGCACCATCTTTGGGAAGCCCTCCGGTTCTGGCCTTTTACACTCTTCTACATTCATGCAGAGGCTTGGTTTGCGCTAGCACAGGGTGTGCTTTTCTGGACGTTTGTCAATGAAATTACGAGCCTAGAGCAGGCTAAAAGACTGTATGGATTTTTACCCCTAGGTTTTTCAATAGCCTTCTTGCTAGAAGGGCTCCTCCTTAGGCGCTTCAAAAAAGAAATTGGTCTTATCCTGGGATTGAATATAGGGGTCATGGCGGCCATCCTGATCGTATACAATGGATTGGCACATTATATCAAAAAGCACCCTGCACTTTGGTCAGTAGCACAAAAGCCTACCAAAAAGCCCAAGAGGCTATCTCTGACAGCATCCTTCAAGTTTCTGGCCAAATCAGAATATCTCGCCTTGATAACCAGCATTGTGATCTCTTATGGCGTCGTAACGAGCCTTTTTGAAGCGCTTTGGAAGGCTAAGGTGAAAGAATGGGCCGCAGCAGATACTAGCCTGTTGGTAGAGGTGTATAGCATCCAAGCTATTTTTGGAGGCTTACTGGCCCTTTTTCTCGCCCTCTTTGTATCTGCGCCAGTCATGAATAGGGGATTTCGCTTTGCGGCTTCGGTAGCGCCTCTAGCAGCCCTGGTAGCAACGTCGATATTCTTTACTGGTTTATACTTTCAAGACATCCTCAGTGGCTTTCATAGCAATGCCCTTGCCATGGTAGTGAAGCTGGGAGTGATCAGCTTGACGTTTATCAAAATAGCTAGGTATATCCTCTTCGACCCGAGCAAGGAGAGGGCTTATATTCCGCTCGACGAAGAACTGAAAGTGCGTGGTAAAGCAGCGGTAGATGGCGTAGGAGCTCGCCTAGGCAAAAGCTTAGGCTCGCTCATGCTTACTACCCTTTTATTGCCTGTTTTGGGCTCCATAGAGCAGGCCAAACATGTCATCTTCTTGATCATCCTTATTACCATCGGGCTATGGTTAAGAGCTGTAAGAAGGCTGAGTGTGTTATTTGACGAGCGTACCCAAGAAGAAGCCGAGCAGCGTTAAGGAGTACTGCCCTAGCAAGCAGTAAAAAATGGAAGCCCAGCGCAAAGTGTGCTGGGCTTTTGGTTATGACCAGGTAAGGTGCTTACAGCGCATTGATCATCTCCTCGGTCATTCCAGAGCTAGAGAACCCTCCATCATGCATGAGGTTTTGCATGGTCACCATCCTACTCAAGTCAGAAAACATCAGCACAATATAGCGGGCACAATCCTCCGCACTCGCATTGCCCAAAGGAGACATTTTGTCTGCATAATTGTAAAATTGATCAAACCCAGGCACGCCGTTGCCCGCAGTGGTGTGTGTCGGAGACTGCGAAATGGTATTGACGCGTACCCGTTTGAGTTGGCCAAAACGATGGCCATAACTTCTTGCAATCGACTCAAGCACAGCCTTAGCCTGGGCCATGTCTCCATAGTCTGGAAACGTACGCTGGGCAGCAATGTACGAGAGCCCCACAATAGAGCCCCATTCATTCATGGCATCCAGCTTTTCGGCTGTTTGCATCACCTTATGAAACGACACAGCAGAAACGTCCAGCGTCTTGAGGAACCAGTCATAGTTTAAATCACCGTATTCCCTTTTTTTCCTGACATTAGGGCTCATACCAATGGAGTGAAGAATAAAGTCGATTTTGCCGCCCAAAAGCTCCATTGATTGCTGGAAAAGATTTTCCAATGCTTCCACAGCAGTGGCATCGGCTGGTATGACGGGTGCTTGACAAGCCTCGGCTAGTGCATGTATTTTACCCATTCGCATGGCCATCGGCGCATTGGTCAGCACAAAGCTCCCTCCCTCCTCTTTGATCTGCTGGGCTGCCTGCCAGGCAATCGAATGCTCATCTAGCGCGCCAAATACAATGCCCCTTTTTCCTTGTAGTAAATTATACGCCATAAGTAATGCTATTTTGGGTTGACTAATAACGGGTTGGTAAAAATGCCAAACTACGCATATTTATTGGGGCAGGCTATGCAACGCCCTGCCAATCCTTAGGTTATGCCTTTAACTGCTGCTTTGTTACCTATTTTCTGGCGCTTAGGTAACCCTCCTATTTCCAATTTCAAAAATTCAGGCTAGATTTGTCCCTCCAATCAACCATTGTCCGGTGGTGTAATTGGCAACACGTCTGGTTTTGGTCCAGAAGAGTCTAGGTTCGAGCCCTAGCCGGACAACACTAATGCTAAGCAGTGCTAGTTAGTAAGCGCCTGAATTCCTACCTTTCTACAAAGAATTGATCACTTCAATAAGTTTTACATCATGCGAATAAAATACACACTCTTCACAAGTTTTATTTGTCTGGTTATGACCGTGGCACAAGCGCATGCCGATGGGCCTAACAAGCAGCCAGAGAAGCAAGCGATAGAGCAGAAAAAACAAGAATCTGCTGAACTCAAGGCAAAAAGAGAGGAGCAAGCGCGCCTCGAACTAGAGAATGCTTTGTACCGGGCGCATCTAGAAAAAGAGTTGGCAGCTTTGCGAGCTGAGGTGCAACGCTTGAACCTAGAGAAAGAGGCGACAAGACTCAAATGGGAGGTGGAGCAAGAAAAAAAGCTCAAAGCGCATGCCCAGGCGATGCTCGACCTGAAGCAGCAAGAGGAAAAGTTAAGGGCTGAAGTAGCGCTTTCGCAGGCCCAAGTAGACCAAATCATGCAGAAATTCAATTTGAATGCGGCTGGACTACAGAATCAAGTAAAGTCGCTAAAAATAGAGGCAGAGCAGCTACAAGCAGAGGTAGACCAACTTAATGCCAAAAAACAACGGGCGGCTTATGCAGGAGGAGAAGCTACATATTTAAAAGAGCCCCTGAAAAAGGGAGGTACTTTGGTGATTTCTGATCGCCGCGTTGACCTCAATGGGGTGATAACAGCTTGGAAAGCGAACCATATCATCGACCGCATCCAGTACTTCAATAACAAAAATACAACCTATCCTATCTTTATTGTCATCGAGGACTCACCAGGCGGGTCTGTGATGGCAGGCTGGCGCATCCTTAAAGCCATGAAAGATAGCCAGGCCCCTGTCTATGTCGTTGTCAAAGGCTGGGCAGCCTCCATGGCAGCTTGTATTATCACCCTAGCAGATAGGTCTTACGCCTATCCCAATGCCGAAATCTTGCATCATCAACCTTGGACATTCTCCTGGGGTAATGTAAGAGAGCAAAAAGAGGCTTATGAAAGACTCAAGGAAGTGTGGAACCGGCTCGGTGGACCCATTGCCAAAAAGATGGGTATATCACTCCAGGCATTAGATAAGAAGCTTTACGAGAAGTCTGCCCGAGGAGACTGGGAAGAATTTGCAGACAAGGCTAAAAAACTCAAATGGGTCGATCATATTATTACAGGCATCAAAGACAGTGGCATACGTGAAATACCTGACCCTGCTAACTATACATTTGAAAAATACTTGAAAGAATACTATCCCTATTTCTGGGATTCAGGAACCGATTCAGCTGCTCTAACCGATTCTGTGGTCTACTTACCCCCCCTGAGCCCCAACGATTTTTACTACTTATACAATCCCGACGGCCGCTATCAGGTGCGTTCCGTCAAGTAGCCCACAAACTACAATTGCCAAGCTTACGCCCCTCAATCCGAGGCCACCAAGGTCATTAGGGTAGGCGTAAGCTTTTTCGTATATTAGACATGCCTCGCAGCATGAAAAAGCAACGCATTGATCCTAATTAGCTAGTTATGTTTTATCCCATTGGCATTATTTTCTTTTTGATCAGTTCCTTAGTAAGTCTGACCTTCAGAAGAAGGTTGGCTACCTATTTCAAGACCCGGCTGCAGGCAGATATGTCAGGCGCCGAAGTAGCCAAAAAAATGCTGCAGGCGCATGGGCTTGAGGAAGTCAAGATCACTTGTACGAACGGACAGCTTACCGATCATTACAATCCGCTCAACAAAACAGTCAATCTAAGTGCCCAAGTATATGAGGGCAGAAATGCCGCAGCGGCCGCTATAGCAGCCCATGAATGTGGGCATGCTGTACAACACGCCCACGGCTATGCTTTCTTGCGCTTGCGCTCTGCCATGGTACCCGCACTTTCTGCTACGGCCCGCTTCATGCCGTGGGTCATTATGCTCGGTATCTTCGTCATGAATACAACACCGGTTCCTTTGGAAATTGGCATTGCCCTATTTTCACTGACTACCCTGTTTAGTTTTGTAACCTTGCCCGTAGAGTTCGATGCCAGCCGAAGGGCACTGGCCTGGATTGATGATCAGCGGGTAGTTACGCGCCAAGAACGACGGATGGCTCAAGATGCTTTGTGGTGGGCCGCAATGACTTACGTAGTGGCTGCCTTAGGCTCCTTAGCAGAACTCCTGCATCTGATCAGTATCCTCCAGCGAAGAAGAGACTAGCTATCGCTCTACCCAGCCCCATAACTCCCGCCTGTATCCCTATGAAAATGCCTGCCGCCCTCAACACTCCCCAAGCTCCCGAAGCATTTACACGGCTACTGGCTATTGTGGACGAGCTGCGGGAAAAATGTCCTTGGGATCAGAAGCAGACCATGGAGAGTTTGCGGCACCTCACTATTGAAGAGACCTTTGAGCTTTCTGAGGCCATTATGGACGGGGATATGACGGAGGTCAAAAAGGAATTGGGCGATGTGCTCCTCCATATTCTCTTTTATGCCCGCATAGCCGCTGAGAAGCAAGCTTTTACGATCACGGAAGTAATTCAGGCTCTCTGCGAAAAAATGATCTACCGGCATCCCCACATTTATGGCCAGCAAGAAGCCCAAGACAGCAAGGCTGTAGAACAGAACTGGGAAAAGCGCAAGCTACAAGAAAACAAAAACAGATCAGTCTTAGGAGGCGTCCCCAATTCCCTTCCTAGTCTCATCAAAGCAGCACGTATGCAAGAAAAAGCACGTCGGGTTGGTTTTGACTGGCAAGCAAAAGAAGCTGCCTGGCAAAAGGTACAAGAGGAAATGGAGGAATTAAGGCAGGAAGTCAAGCAGCTTTCCCCTACGCCCGCCCAACAAGAGAAAGTACAGGAAGAGTTTGGAGATTTACTATTTGCCCTCGTGAATTATGCCAGCTTTGTTGAAGTCAATCCAGAAAACGCCCTCGAAAAAGCCAATAAAAAGTTCACGAGAAGATTCCAGCATGTAGAGCAGCAAGTTGCCCAACAAGGCAAACAGCTCTCCCAACTATCCCCCCAAGAACTTCAACGCTACTGGGAAGAGGCTAAAAAATAACCCAGCTAAACACCCAGCCCAATACCCCACTTTGCAAAGTTTTTAATAAGTTTGCCGTATTGTTTCCAACCCCGCTGAAGCAGCTTACTATGAAAAAAGACATCCATCCAGCCTATCAAGACGTTGTTTTCCTAGATACGTCTAGTGACACCAAGTTCATGACACGCTCTACCATCCAAGCCAAAGACACCATCCAATGGGAAGACGGCAAAGAGTATCCCTTGGTAAAGGTAGAAATTAGTGCCGCCTCTCATCCTTTCTACACCGGGAAGAAAATCTTTGTAGACACTGCCGGAAGAGTAGAAAAGTTCAAGCAAAAGTACGGCAAAAAATAGTGGCACTGCCTGGCAAAATAAGCTGGGCAACTGCTTAGCGCACCGCCCCTGAATTGTCCCCAGCGCTGCAAGGCTGGCTAGTCCGATGAACATCGTCCTATTCGATACGCCCCAAGCCAGAAAGGCCCTTCGCCCTTTTTCTTATACAAGAGCCCTGGCTCAACTGAGGGTTGGGATAGGCACCATCGCAGAAAAGTGGCAACACCACTTACAGGCCCCCTGCTCCTTTCTTACTGCGCCTTACCTCAGCGAAAAATTTCCTTGCGTAGCAGCCCCAGCAAATTGGTGCATCGATAGTACCATTTGCCCAGACGAGGCGCTGGTAGCAGCGATTAAGCGCCTGGAGATCAACCAACAGCTGGTCAAAGACGGGATACTCATTGCTGCTTGCTGCGATCAGGCTACGCTCCAGGCCCTCCCAACCCATAATTTTCAGCATCCTGCACTGAAAACGAAAGCCTATGAAAGGCCTCTTACGCAGCTCAACAATAATTGGGACATTTTTTTGCTCAATGCGCAGGAACTCAATAAAGACTTTGCCTGGATGAGCCAGGGTAGGTCTACGCAGCGCATGAGCGATCCGCATACCATTACCTACAACGAGGCTGCCATTTTCCTCGAAGAAGGGGTTACTACCAAAGCAGCCCTTCTCAACGCTGAGGCAGGCCCTATTTACCTCGGCAAAAACGCGCAGATTCGAGAAGGCGCCGTCATCAGGGGCCCAGTGGCCATTGGAGAAGCCGCACAAATCAGTGCCCATGCTGTCATTAGCAATGCTACTACCGTCGGCCCTTATGCCAAAGTAGGCGGCGAGGTCAGCAACTCCGTCATTATAGGCTACAGCAACAAAGCGCACGCGGGCTTTATGGGCCACTCGGTGATTGGCGAGTGGTGTAACCTTGGTGCAGGGACGACTACCTCTAATCTCAGAAATGATTATGGCCCTGTAAAAGTAGGGGATGCACAGCAAGAAGCAGTTGCTACTACCGACCTACAGTTTTGTGGAGTGTTTATGGGCGACCATAGCAAGTGCGGCATTCATACCATGTTCAATGCAGGAACGGTAGTGGGCGTAAGCAGCAACCTGTTTGGGGCGGGCTACTTTGATAAATTCATTCCTTCTTTTGCCTGGGGGGAACCAGGGGAACCTCTCCAAACCTATCGGCTAGAAAAGGCCCTGGAAACAGCGGAGAAAATGACCAGTCGCCGCCAGGTACCCTTCACTGAGCAGGACAAAAAAATTCTCTCTCATATATTTCTTACGACTGATCGCCCTTAAATAGAGCAGCTATGCGCTTTGCAGCTATCCAAGGCTACGAACCCCTCAAGCAACACCTCATTCATACCGTCAAGGCCCACCAGGTGCCCCATGCCCAACTATTTTGTGGCCCAGAAGGCAATGCCAGCTTACCGCTCGTCCTAGCTTTGGTGACTTACCTCCACTGTCAGCACAGACTTGAAGACGACGCTTGTGGTCAGTGTGCTTCTTGCCTTCAGATGCAAAAGCTTGTCCACCCAGACGTCAAGTTTGTTTTCCCCACCAGTGCTACCAAGCAATTCACTGGTAAAGACGTGGTAAGCACTAATTTTCTCCCTCTATGGCGCAATTTCATCCATGAAAACCCATATGGCCAAGCAGGCGACTGGAGTCAGCACCTCCAGAGCGAAGGCAAACAGCTCAGCATCTCCAGAGAAGAGGCCCGGGGTATCCTCCAGGACGTCAGCCTTAAAGCTTTTGGCAATCAATACAAGGCCGTCCTCATCTGGCTGCCCGAATACCTCCACCCCACCGCAGCCAATGCCCTGCTCAAGGTCATCGAAGAACCGCCACCACATACGCTCTTTTTGCTGGTCAGCACCGCTCCAGACAAAGTACTCGGCACGATCCGCTCCCGCACCCAACAAATTCATGTCCCGGCCTTTACGGATGAGGCGCTGGCTAGTATGCTGACACAGCAGCAGCAGCTAGAACAGGAGCAGCTGGCCCAAATCATATTATTGGCCGATGGCAACCTCAATAAGGCTTTCAAGCTGGTCGAGCAGACGGCAGGCGTTTATTTCAGTGCGTTTCAAAACTGGATGCGACGGTGCTATGCTAGGGACTGGACTCAATTGGTAGCCGAGGCAGAGGCTTTTCAGGCGTTGTCTAAAACAGAGCAGCGAAATTTCTTGGTGTATGCTTTGCATTTGCTGCGGGAGGCCGTAGTGCTACATTTTACATCCACAGCCCTGACTAGGGTGAATCAGCCAGAGCAGGTGTTTACCCAGAAGCTGAGAAAAACCTTGACCCACCAGCAGCTACAAGCATGGGTCACATGGCTGAATCAAGGGTGTTACTACTTAGAACGCAATGCGAATGCGAAGATGCTCTACTTAGCCCTCTCGCTCAAGCTGGCGCGTAGTTTTAAGCAGTAGCTTGACGGCTAGCAGTGAGGCACAAGTGCCTTCTAGGAGTTGTTTATGCTGCCACGGCACTAAGTTTCGCGCCAGGGGAGGAAAAAGTCTTTACAATGAAAGTATTTTTAAGTTGGGCTCGTAAGGCTATTCCTCTTTTTTCAGCACTGCCAAGCAACGCTCCGTCAACTCCTCAACAGCCTGTTGCAATCCTAACCGCTCTGCGAGTGGCACAAAAAACTCCATCGTCTCTGTAGCTACCTGCTTTTGTTTGATTACACTACTATGTCCTTCAATAGTACGCATATTGTGCATCCTGTCGGCCAGCTTCACGTACAACGCTTGTGTATTACCTGTGCGTTCCAGCATTTTGATGTTCTCCTCAGCTGAAAGCTTAACCTTAGAGAGGCTTCCGGGGCTGCTCTGTAGGTGTGTAACCACATCGACCACCGCTGCTATCTCCTGGCCAAATCCTGTCGCTAGCTGCTCTAAAAGCATAGGCGTATCCTCCACAATATCGTGTAGCAAAGCCCCTATAATGGTAATCTCCTCTTGGCTATAATCTAGCACGATCTGGGCTACAGCTAAAGGATGCAAGTAAAAAGGCTCTCCTGAGTGCCTATTCACCGGGCCGTGGTACCACTTGATGAGTTCTAAAGCTGACTTTACCAAGCCTATGTCTACACTGCTACGCGCTGCTAAGGCTGCTAGGAATGCCTGTTCTTGGGCTTGGGCATCTATTTGCCTTGCTTCGTCTTTGAAATGATCATCAGCCCGCCGCAAGGTATCTCCTAGCTCCATGTAGGCTTTGTCCATGTCTTTAGGCCGCACTTCTGTTACATCCACCGGGATCACATAGAGCAGGGTACTAGGACTCACCGCTGCATAGCCATAGTGGGCCTTGATGATCCGGCCATGAGCAAGCTGCTCCAACTCATGGGAAGTCTCAGGCGTCGTTGCTTCAGTGGTTGCCAACTTGGGATCGTAACTAGGGGCCAGCGGTGGTAAGCCCTCTTCAGTCGTGATCCCTATCCGCAAGGCCTGCACCTGTTTGATATAGCCTGGCGCTACATCGGGCAGGGGGTAGTGAAGCCAGGTATCTTCTAGGTCTACTAGGACAGGTCGTTGCTCCTCTTCGGGCAGGGCTTCGATCGATGCTTGGAGGGCTACGATGCTCTTGATGAGGAGTGTAGTCAGGCGCTCAGCATCGCAGACCATGGCGTGGTGCTGGGTAGTTCGCTGGAAGCCTACAAATGGTGCGCTCGCTTTTTCCTGTAGTTTGTCTTGTACACTATGCAGCCACGACTGGATCGAGATAGTACCTATTTGTAGGCGCAAATAATCTTGCGCCCTTGTGTCGATTCCTTGTAACTGAAAGGCCATCGGGAGCAGGGATGCTTGAATAGCCTGCAGCTTCTCTGCCTCTTCTCCTTGCAGGTGTATCGTTTGCAGGTCCCTAGCTATGGTGAGCAACCGCTCAACGCCCGTGCCTTTTAGTGCTTGTAGCGTCTTGCGATTTTCTAAAGCAGCCTGGAGTAGGTTGGCTTGGTTTTCTTGGTCTAAGTGGGTCAATACTTTGTTTTTCCTACCTAGCTGTGAATAGGCTTGCTGACCAGCGAAGAGCGCAATCAGAAGGGTAGTCAATAGCAACAAGCTGTAGAAGATTCTAAACTGCAACAAGCCTGCCTCCCCCCAGGGGAGGGCTTCTCCTGTATACTGTTTGAAAAACCAGACGGCGAGGCTTACCCCGCTCAAGGCCAGGATGAGGGCCGAAGACCATTGTAGCAGCAAAATAGCGATTAATAAGTTGATGATCATGACCATCACTTGCATGGTGTGGAATTGACTTAGGATGACTAGGAGCATGCCGGCAAAGAAGAGAATAGCTCCGATGCCTATAGGCCAGAAAAAGGTGATGAAGCGCTCGCTTTTGACGGTAGGTGGCCAGATGGGGAAGGTAATAAAGGCGGTGGTGGCAAAGAGCACGGTGTGATAGATGCCTTCGTAGATTTCACGATGGGACTGCAGGGTAACATCGCCAATGGTGTAAAAGCCCGTGTAGGTGGCTGCAATGGTATAGAGCCCAAATAAGGAATATAAACCTTCCTGCTGGGGCAGGTTCTGCTGTAGGTAAGGATAGAGCTTAAAGTTTCTGATGGCTTGTAGGCGCCGTTGCCAAGCTGCCCGGCGCATGGCTCGTTCTATGCCTAAGGGACTAGTAGGGGCTACCTTTTGCCAGCCGCCTGGCTCGCCCAGGAGGTAGTGGCTGCCAAGCAAAAAGGCTAGGCTAGCCAGGCCAGCGGGCATCACACTGTCGATTCCCGTGTGGGCCAACAAGCTGCGCCACAAAAGGATAGTGGTAAAGCCTGCGGCCATGCCGATGAGTATGGCTCGCTTACTACTGCGAAAGCCAAAAATGGCTAACCATAAAGGCACGCCAACGATGGGCAGGTAGGCGTTCCCTGTGAGGAGCAGCAGGGATAAAATGTCATTTTCATACAGGGATAATAATAATCCTAAGATGCCTATTATGACGGTAGAGAAGCGGGCAGTAAGAAGGGCATTGAATCTGCTGAATCCTAAAGGTACTGCCAGGTCATGGGTAAACAGTACCACAGAAGTATTGACGCAAGAATCTGTGGTGGACATGGCTAGGGCGACAATGCCCGAAGCCAGCAAGCCTTTGAAACCGATATAAGCGTATTTATCGATGAGATAGTTCACTAGCTTGCTGGGTTCTAGGTGAGGGTTATCAGCCAATAGTAAAATGGCAATCCAAACCATAAAAAGATTAATCAGCAAGGCGATGAGAGCGGAGTAGGTAAAAGCCTTTCTAGCCTGATTGATATTCCGCGCCATAGCAATGCGCTGGAACATAGCAGGTGTCACACCTTGTGTGGTGTAATAAAGCATTAACGCTACAGCGCTAATAAAGGGCATATTCCAGCCTACGACTTCTTTGAAATGAAATCTTGGGTTATTCGCCAAGGCATCTGCTACCTGCTGGGGGTCTTGGAGATCATTCCACATAATGAGGGCAAGAATGGGAATTAGGGTGCCAAAGGTGAAGAACTGTACTACATCGGTGAAAGTGACAGCCCTAATTCCCCCTGTAGTCGAATAGAGAATGACAATAGCAGCCGATATGAAGGTTAGCAACTCCTCTTGTGCGTCTAAAATCAAAGCGAGTATTCTAGCAATCACCTGAAACTGCATCGCTATAAAGCCTATTTGGGCCATACCACCGCTAATGGCGGAGATGCTCCGTACCGTCTTGCCATATATTTTGCCTAATGCCTCTGCTACAGAGACATTATTCAAAAACTCCTTCATGCGTATGATCAGCAATTGCCCTGTAATTAGGAGGCAGAGAGGACTTCCCATTTTGGCTATAATAAAGGATAAACCATCGCTGTATATATGGGCCACCGTGTAGTAAAAAAATCCTCCTCCAAACCACGTAGCCACAATGGTAGCAGTGAGGGTAAACGTAGAGAAGTTTCTACCACCTAGCGCATAGTCCTGAATCGTTTCTACATTTCGGCCATAGCTCAATCCTACGATGAGCGTGATACCTAAAAAAACGACGAAAATACCGAGGTCAACGGGGTGGGCAGTGAAATGCATATAAAAGGAGAGTTATAGTTTGGAGGTGATATTGAACAAAATAAATTCGCGCTGTAATAGCAATACCAAGGGGCATTTACATAGAGGCAAGCTTAGCTTTTGTTTAGTAGCTAGCAGGTGACTATAGGCATTCCTAGCAGCATAGTTCTTCAAAAATATTACCTCACTTGTCCTGCCTTGCCCTAGCTACTACCTTTGTAAGGCTTTCATCTGAGATTGCCCCTATAGCCCCTATTCACCATGCAGCGACTTACACCTATTGTTAGAAACTTACTCCTGATTAATATTGGCATTTTCTTGGCCCAGCGCTTGCTCGGCCTGGATCTAATAAGACTCCTAGGGCTTAGGTATGTATTTTCTGAGGTTTTTAGGCCGTATCAGTTATTTACCCACCTCTTTGTACATGCTAACCTGGGCCACCTTTTCAGTAATATGTTCGCTTTGTTCATGTTTGGGCCTATTCTAGAGCACACACTGACTTCGAAGCGGTTTATTAACTTTTATCTCCTGACTGGCCTGGGGGCTGCATTGCTTTATGCCGGTATTCAATATGTAGAGATAAGCCAACTAGAGACTTCGTACCATGCTTACGTAGCCCAGCCTACGCCCCAAAGCTTGGTAGCTTACCTGAAGTCTTTTCCCCAAAGTACCTACAATGCTTTTTATCCTTTTATCGCTGCTTTTGGGGAGCATCCTAATGACCCGACTTACATTGCTGAGAGCAAGTCCCTTGCCTACCAGCTCTATACATTCAAAGCAGATATGCCTACAGTAGGGGCTTCGGGCAGTGTATTTGGTATCTTCATGGCCTTTGCCATGCTATTTCCCAATGTAGAGCTCTTCATCTACTTCATTCCTATCCCTATCAAAGCCAAATACGTGATTGCCCTTTATGGTGCCTATGAGTTGTATGCCGGCCTGAAAGGCAATCCTGCTGATAATGTGGCACACTTTGCGCACTTGGGAGGACTTTTGGTTGCCTATTTCTTCATCAGATGGTGGCAAAAGCGGCGGTATAATTAGTTAATTATTGGTCTACTTCTATCAGTGCCCCTTACAAGGGGCCTTTACTTGGCTCCATGCTCCACAGAACCCAAGGGATTGTACTGAGTTACATCAAATACCGCGAGACGTCGGTCATTACTAACATCTTTACAGAGGCGTGGGGATTGCAGGGCTATTTGGTGCATGGGGTAAGGGCGAAAAAACCTAAATATGGCATGGCGCTCTTTCAGCCCCTCACGCTGCTCGATATGGTGGTGTACCATAAAAAACAGGGGGGCTTACAGCGGGTGGCAGAAGTGAAGTGTCATAAGCCCATCAGCAATATACTAGGCGACCTCAAAAAGGCGGCCATGGCGGTCTTTCTGGCTGAATTTTTGGCCAAGGTGGTGCGGGAGGAAGAGCGTAATGAGTCCTTATTTAATTTTTTGTGGCAATCTGTATTGGCGCTGGATGAGCAGGCAACCCATTATGAGCTTTTCTATCTGCGCTTCTTGCTCCAATTGTGTCATTATCTAGGATTTGGGGTGGGGGCGGCAGAGGATATTTATGCCCAATTGCGGCGGTCAGGCCAGCACGGGGCGTTGACCCAGGAGGCGATGGAGGGTATCAATGGCTTGCTACAAGGGTATGTACCAATGGATAGGCATCTGCGTAGGAATGTCACAGAGGTAGTCATCAAATTTTACCAACTGCATATCGATTCGCTAGACAATCTAAAATCATTGAAAGTGCTCCAGGAAATTAGTTGATTTTTAGGCACACGTACTCTCAAATTATTCTCCCGCTTCTGCCAGCATGCGCTCGCCTTTTTCAATGGCTTGCTCAATAGTACCTACCAAGTTAAAAGCAGACTCAGGCAAGTGATCCAGCTCTCCATCGATGATCATATTGAACCCCTTGATAGTGTCTTTAATATCTACAAGTGCCCCTTTCATGCCGGTGAATTGCTCTGCCATGTGGAAAGGTTGGGACAAAAAGCGCTGTACTTTTCTAGCCCGATAGACCGTTTTAGCATCTTCTTCGGAGAGTTCATCCATGCCCAAAATGGCAATGATGTCTTGTAGCTCTTTGTAGTGCTGGAGTATTTGTTTTACCCGTTGGGCGGTATTGTAATGCTCTTCGCCTAGCACTTCTGGATTCAAAATCCGCGACGAAGAGTCGAGTGGATCCACGGATGGGTAGATACCTAGTTCGGCAATTTTACGAGAGAGTACCGTAGTGGCATCGAGGTGGGTAAAAGTGGTGGCTGGTGCGGGGTCAGTCAGATCATCGGCAGGTACATAGACGGCTTGAATAGAAGTAATGGAACCGTGCTTGACCGAGGTAATGCGCTCTTGCATCGCGCCCATTTCTGTAGCCAAAGTAGGCTGATAACCCACTGCCGAAGGCATGCGCCCCAATAGGGTGGAAACTTCAGCCCCCGCTTGGGTAAAGCGGAAGATATTGTCGATAAAGAAAAGTACGTCTCTCCCTTTACCAGTGCCTTCCCCATCACGGAAGTACTCGGCAGCAGTCAGTCCAGTAAGGGCTACGCGGGCCCTAGCGCCTGGCGATTCATTCATCTGACCAAAAATGAGCGTTGCCTGAGAGGTTTTGAGGGCTTCTTCATCAACCTTAGAGAGGTCCCAATGGCCTTCTTCCATGGACTTCTTGAATTCCTCCCCATAGTTGATCACCCCTGCTTCAATCATTTCTCGGAGCAAGTCATTGCCTTCGCGCGTACGCTCTCCTACCCCAGCAAATACCGAGACGCCGGCATAGGACTTGGCAATGTTATCAATCAGCTCCATGATAAGGACGGTCTTGCCTACTCCAGCGCCACCAAAAAGCCCGATCTTGCCGCCTTTCACATAGGGGGCTAGTAGGTCAATGACTTTAATGCCGGTGTACAGCACCTCGGTGGAAGTGGCGAGGTCTTTGAAAGGCGGGGCAGGTCGGTGTATAGGCAGTGTCTGCTCTACGACGGGTGGGGTAATCCCATCGATGGCTTCACCGACGACGTTGAACAGCCTACCTCGAATGGCTTCGCCTACAGGCATTTGAATGGGTGCTCCTGTATCTGTGACGGACATCCCTCGTACTAGGCCCTCACTGCTGTCCATGGCAATCGTCCTGACGCTGTGTTCTCCGAGGTGCCGCTGGCATTCTAGGATGACCTTTTGGCCGTCTTCTTTGATGACTTCCAGAGCATTGAGCAGGCCCGGGAGGGCTGTATCGGGATCAAAACTAACGTCTATGACGGGGCCTATAATTCGGGTAATTTCTCCTGTATTTGCCATTATTGGTGGGAAGACTGTTGCTGTTATTTTGTTGTGAAATTAATACATAAAATCAATTCCTTGAAATACGGCGGCAGGGCTACTGTATTCTAGAGAGCAATGCGAACTTTTTATGGCGTATGTACTTGCTACTGGGCCCAGGCTTGGTAAATTAGTGGCAAAATAAAATAACTATGAAAAAGATAATTACTGCTTTACTCTGCTTTACCATCACTACCACGGCGGCTCAGGCTAGCATTATTAAGATAGGGGCCCGCGCCGGAGCGGGGCTTTCCTATCTTAATGTGGCTACAGACAGCTCAGCCTATAAAAATTTGAATCTGAAATCTGATTTAGGATACCAGGTAGGTGCTTTCGGTCGTTTCAATCTCCTCTTGTTCCACATCCAGCCTGAAATACTCCTCACCGGATTTGGTGCTACGTACGGGCCGGACAAGCAAGCAACCCAGCTTAGTTTTAAGAAAGTCGATATATCCGCTCTAGGAGGATTTTCATTTCTTTTGGGTCTTGTACGATGTCAAATTGGGCCTGTTGGTAGTTTTCTTCTTAAAGCGGTAAAAGAAAGCAAGTCAATCAAGAACGGTTATACGCCTGCAGCCTTGGGATATCAAGCGGGCTTCGGAGTCGATCTCCTTGATATAGCCTTTGATATCAGATACACAAGGAATCTCACCCAATTTGGTACAGATAATTCCAATATTGGTACCAATCACGGGTACGGCCTATTGATGTTTAGTATAGGCGTCAACCTCTTTAAACTTTTGTAGACAGTGTGCCCCCTCACAGGGGGCCTTGCTATTCAATCTCAATTCTATAGGGCAAACGTGCCTGGACACCTGTCATGTTGACGAGTTCTCGGATAGGCCCCAACGCAGGAAAATCTGCCTGCCATGCGTGGAGCACAGCCTTTGCACTTGTGGTACGCCTCCAACTGCTAAGTATTTGCTCAGATAGCGTTTTAGGTTTAGGCCAATAGGAAACACTGTAGTTTTTGTCGATAGCAGCAAGTTGGGCAGCTGCCTGGATGGCGTCATCCAGCCCCCCGAGGTCATCTACAAGGCCCCGTGTCTGTGCTGCTTGACCAGACCACACCCTTCCTGAAGCTACCTGTGCTACAGCTTCTTGGTCTAAACCTCGGCCTGTTGCTACACGTTGTATAAAAGTATCATACCCTTTGTCAACCACACGCTGAATTACTGCTTGCTCATGAGAAGTGAGGGGCCTGCCTGGGTTACTCAAGAAATCGGCCGAACGCCCGAGCTTCACTGAATCTGTCGTAATACCTAACTTATTGCTGAGTAAAGCATTTACATCGAAAAAAAGGCCAAAAATGCCGATAGAGCCAGTAATAGTGGTAGGATGGGCCACGATCCGATCACAAGCTGATGCTAAGTAATAGCCCCCTGAGGCGGCTACATCAGAGAGAGACGCTACGACGGGCTTGCGTGCTTTGGTGAGCATCAGCTCTTGCCACAAGACATCGGAGGCCAGGGCGCTCCCCCCAGGTGAGTTAATCCTAAGGACAACGGCTTTGACTGCCTTATCTTCTCGCAAGGTTTTTAGGTGGCCTGCTAGGTCTTTGGAGTTTATCATACCAGGCGTCCCCTTGCCATCCACAATCGCTCCTTCGGCCACTAGCACAGCCACTTGGTTCTTCGAGGTTGCAGGCGACTGTTTAAGTAAGGCGTACTTGTCATAGGCTATGTAGCGAATAGTAGCTTCCGGGGCTATAGCGAGCTTCGCTTTGATTAATGCTTCTGCTTCATCAGCATAGCCTATTTGGCTGATGAGCTTGGCTTGGTAGGCGTCTTGGGGCAGCACTACTGCTAGCGTGTCTGCCATGGTTTGTAGCGAAGCCTTCTTGAGGGTTCTGGCCTTAGCTACTTGATACAAGAAGTGGTCATAGATCGTCGTGAGCAGCATGGTACTTTGGTGCTTGCTGGCTGAGCTCATGTCTTGGCGTGTAAAAGGCTCTACCGCGCTTTTGTATTGCCCTACCCGAAATACTTGAGGCGCTATTTCTAGTTTGTCAAGGAGTGCCTTGAAGAAAAAGACGGTCTGGTGTAAGCCTTGCCAGGGGAAAATACCGGCTGGATGCAACACAATGTCATCGGCTAGGGAAGCCAAGTAGTAGGTCTTTTGGGTGTAGTTTTCTCCATAGGCTACGATGAATTTGCCCGCTTTTTTAAAGGACAAGAGTGATGCTCTAATTTCTTCCAAACTAGCCCAACCTGCCCGGAGCGCGCCTACTTCCAAGTAAATTCCTCGGATATGTTTGTCTGCCTGGGCCTGCTTGATCGCTTCTTTTAGAGCGATGAGGTCTAGTATCTCTTCTTGGTTGCCTTGAATAAGCTGCGCGAATGTATCCGTATCCCGCTCTACGACGCTGCCATGCAGGGCTATGCGAAGGACGGTCTTCGGCTTGAGCTTTGGCTTGCTAGGCTTTAGGAGGGGCGGTAGGAGTAATAATAGTATCCCTACCAAGAGGACTAGGCTGGTAAAGATTCCGAAGACGACGACAAGGACTTGTTTCAGAAAACGCTTCATAATTAGGATAATTATTGATCAGAAAAATTGGGCGTGGCCCCCTACTAAGGGTTGTAATGATACACGCTAGGCAGCAAAATAGCTAATACCTAGGCATTTCATGCCGCATGTAGCAGTTACGAAGTGATTCAGAGAATGCATGCGCTCTGTCTTCAGGCTGAGGTAGTACGTTTTTTCAGGAGTAGACCGGATGGGGGTGGTGTAGCAGGGGTACGCTTTGTAGTCTTCCAGCATGCTGCATTAGGACGGAGCTAGGAGAGGCTAAAGATAGTAGCGGGGGCAGGAATCGAACCTGCGACCTTCGGATTATGAGCCCGACGAGCTACCGCTGCTCCACCCCGCGATGTGATGTGGGTGCAAAGATAGCTCTTTCGCGCAGATTGTCAAAACAAGGGCTGGCAGCTATATTTGTCCATGTCCTCTCCTCCTCACAAAGCTGGTTTTGTCAACATCATTGGCAAGCCCAATGCCGGCAAGTCTACCTTAATGAATGCCCTGGTAGGTGAAAAGCTATCTATTATCACGGCCAAAGCACAGACGACGCGCCACCGGATAGCAGGCATTTTGAGTGGTGAGGACTTTCAGATCATTTACGCAGACACGCCGGGGATCATTACGCCCAACTATGCCTTACAGCAGTCCATGATGCGGGCGGTACGCAGTGCTTGGGTAGATGCAGATGTGTTGCTTTGGGTGGTGGATGTGCAAGACCAGGAGGTGCCAGCTGATTTTAGCAAAAAGTTGCAGCAACTAAAACTCTAAAATGGATGCTGACTAACCCCGAAGAAGAAATACGAGTTTCGGGAGTTAAGTCTTTAGCAGAAGCATCTTATTTACAATCTTTACGAATT
>JBCCWZ010000003.1:0-22533 GCA_039192615.1 Bacteroidota bacterium | reverse complement strand
GAACAAGCAAGTAGTGATAAAAAGATTAGGCAGTGTAGCCTATCAAGCGGCGTGGGATCTGCAGGAGGATTTATTTAATAAGATTGTGCAGACGAAGTTGGAGAATAGAAAGCTAGCAGCAGACCAGCAAAAACAGACGCCTAATTACCTGCTCTTCTGCGAACATCCGCATGTGTATACCCTAGGCAGAAGCGGCGTTGCTGCACATTTGTTGGCTAGCCAAACTACGCTCCAGGCCCAGGGGGTGGATTTTTATGTGACCAACCGAGGAGGAGATATTACCTACCACGGGCCTGGACAGCTGGTGGTCTATCCTATTCTGGACTTGGAGCACTTTTTTATGGACATACATCGCTATTTAAGGTTGCTAGAGGAGGCTATCATAGCTACACTCCAAGACTTTGGCTTAGTGGCAGGGCGCATGGAGGGGCTGACAGGAGTATGGCTCGATCATGAAGACAGCCTCAAGGCAGCCAAGCTTTGTGCCATCGGGGTGAGAACCAGTCGTTGGGTAACCATGCATGGCCTTGCACTGAATGTCAATACTGACCTCCGCTATTTTGATCAGATCGTGCCTTGTGGTCTCCCCGATAAAAAGGTGACTTCGATGGCGGCTGCATTAGGAGCCCCCCAAGACCTCCAGGCCGTGGCCAAAAGCTTAGAACAGCATCTGCTGCGCCTTTTTAGCATGGAACGGGAGGATTAGCCTTTTCTTGATTAAAAAGCTATTAAATAAGGTATCTCTTCCGTCCCTCCTTGTGTAGTCAGTACTCTGGCCCGCGGCTTGTTTATTTGTTTTTGGCCATGACTGCTCTGCATCTCTCCTGCAGCTCTTCTGCCACCCCTTGTAGTGCCAACCGTTCGGCCAGGGGTACAAAGAATTGTAGCGTTTCCTGTGCGATGCTTTTTTGCTTAGCAAGACTATCGTGTCCCTCAATGGTACGTATATTATGCATCCTATCGGCCAGTTTCACATACAGCCCGTGTGTATTTTCTGCTCTTTCCAGCATCTTGATATTTTCTTCGGCAGAGAGCTTTAACTTGTAGAAGCTATCTGGTACATTCTGTAGATGCGTCACCAAATCCACAATCTCAGCGGTTTCTTTCCCAAAGACCGTCTCTAGGTGCTGCAAAAGCATAGATGTATCTTCTACCGTGTCATGTAGCAGGGCGCCTAAGAGGGTGGACTCGTCTATATCGTAGTCTAAAACGATCTGCGCTACTGCAAGCGGATGTAAGTAAAACGGCTCTCCCGAAAGCCGCTCTACTGGCCCATGATACCACTTGATGAGTTCCAAAGCTGTTTTCACTACACCTAGGTCTGCGTTGCTACGTTGAGCTACCGCTGCAAGAAACTCTTTTTCCTGCTGTTGCGCATCTACCGTGTTGCTCTTGAAGCGATCATTAGCACGAATAGGTGTCACCTCTAGCTCCATGTAAGACTTGTCCATTTCTTTAGGACGTACCTCTTTCACATCTATAGGAATTACATAGAGCAAGGTATTGGCGTCTACCTCCGCATACCCATAGTGGGCCTTGATGATCCGTTGGTGAGCAAGCTCCTCCAGCTTTTGAGAAGTCTCAGAACCAGTAGTAGCCTCAGAAGTAGTCAAGTCGGCCCAGTAGCTAGGCGCTAGGGCAGGCAAGTGATCGGCTATTGTGACTACCATACGCAATGCCTTGACTTTTTTTACATACCCTGCTTCTACGTCAGAGGCCGGATAAAAGAGCAACGTATCTTCTAGGCCTATCAAATATAGAGGAGGCTCCTCTTGGTGCTGCGCCTTGCTGGACGCCTGGAGGTTCATGATGCTTTGGGTCAGCAACGTAGTAATGCGCTCAGCATCGCAGACCAGTGTTTCGTACTGAGTCGTGGGCTTGTAGTGGAGGCGATGTGCTAGGCCAGTGGCTCGAAGTCTTTCCTGTACAGTACCAAGTAACTGCTCAATAGACACCGAAGCTATTTGTAGGCGCAAGTAATCTCGCGCTTTTGTATTGATGCTCTGTAGTTGGAAAGCGATCGGGATCAGCATGGCCCCCAGGGCGTGGAGCTGCTCCGTAGCCTCTTCTTTTACAGGTAGTTTTTGCAAATCCTTCGCTATAGTCATTAAGTTCTGTACGCCAGTACCTTGAATCGCTTGCAGGGCCTGGTGTTTCTCTGCAGCTACCTGCAGGAGACTCGTTTTACTTGCTTCATCTTGGGCCTTGAGCATGTTATGTTCCCGATCTGTACGGAGCTCCTTTCTCCGTGCAAAGAGTAGCCCGATGACTGTAGCAAAAACACCTTGGTAAACCAGTAGATAGCCCGTGGTAAAATCCAGTTGAAGACTGATAGGCCCTATAGCCACTCGATAAAAGAGAATCCCCAGGGTAATACCCAGCCCTGTCAGGATAAAGAAGGTAAGCCAGTCTACCAGTACAATCAGAAACATGATAGTAATGGCCACGTTGATGAGCCACTCTATGCTGCCCTGGGTAAGTAAGAACATGACCGTGCCGGTGAAGGGGATGCAGAAGAGCAGGGTGAGGTGCCAGAAGGTAGGGAGGTAAGGTAAAAGAGATGGAGGCCATTTGTCTTTGACGACCAATAAGCCAGATAAAGCAGCACCTATGAGTCGGACATACGTTATCAAATCATGATTGCCAACTGAGTCAGGTATCCAAAGAAAGTAAGGGAATGTAAAGTTGATACAGCAGAATGACCCAAAAAGAATGTAGGAGGCGCCATATCTAGTGACGCTATCTCTTGAATAATCTAAAATAGCGCTAGGTGTGATAAATATTTTTTTGAGGTGAATAAACAAGTGCTCGTGCTGCGATAGCTTCCTCATCTTACCTATAGTTCTATTATCATTTTGTAGGATAACAAAGCCTTTATAGCGTAAAGCATGTGCGCTAAAAAATACAAGTCCATTTACCAAGAGGCTAATTACGACGGCTAAGTGGCTATGCTGTACCGGTAATAATAAGGTCGAAAGTACAAAGGCGAATAGTGTAGCAAGTAGAGCGTTGTAAAAAGCAGACTTGTCCGGCTTGAGTCCCATTATACCTGCCATGAGTGGAAATAGAAGTGCTGGGCCGGTAAATCGGAGTGCAGCAAAACTCAACCCCATAATATGGGTAGCCTTCGCACTGATCATAATAGCGGCCAATCCAATGATTATCGTACTGTAACGCACGAAGACTAGCTCATTGGCCTTTTTGCCTAGATTACTACTCAAGGGCGCTATCACATCATGTGTAAGCAGTAGTCCTGCACTATGCAAGTAGGAATCGGCAGTAGAAATGATGATTGCAAATAGACCAGATATGGCTAGTCCCTTAGCACCTACCGGTAGCAGCTCCTGGGTGATATGCGGCAGAATGTATCTGGCTTCTGTATGAGGGTAAAGCACTAAGCCAGCGAGGCCAATAAGCATCACAGTAATCTGCAAAAGAGGATCAAATCCAGCGGAAATTAAATATTGCCGTTTTAGGTGACGCACCTCTTTGGCCATGAGTAACCGCTGAAAAATAGCTGGACTAGTAAGCCCCACAGGGAATATACTCCACACTAAAAACAAGGTAAGATAGAACGAGAAGTTGGAGTGCGTAAAGACTGCAAATTTGTTAGACGGCACAGTAGCAAACATTGCTGATAACCCACCTACTTCTTTGAGTGCTGAAGTGGCTATAAAAGGGAGCATGATACAGAGAATCAAGAACTGAAATACATCTGTAAGCGCCACAGACTTCATACCTCCATGAGCTGTGTAGGCTGCTAATAGTACACCGCCTAAGCCAGCACCCCATATTGCTTTGATACCCCAGAAGTACTCACAGAGTTGGCCGAGTAGCACTAACTCCATGCCGATCATACAAGTAGAGTAAAATACCCCCAGCGTACCAGTAATTATCTGGCTGTATTGGCCATACAAGCTACCCATCACATCTCCAATCGTAATAGCGTTACTAAAGTGCCCCATATATGGAATGACAAGTGCACGAATAATAAGCATCGACAACCCTACCCCTGAAAGGGCAAATATTATACTAACTCCGTCTGCAAATACATCGCTGGCAGTCCCCAAAGTACTAGCCCCACCTATATTAGTTGCTAAAAAGGTGAACAAGAGTACCCCTGTGCCAAACATTTTATTCGCAATTGCATACTCTCTAATATCCTTGATATTGCTACCTGCGCGGAGACCTATGATGAGTGTAATGAGTAAAGAGGCTACTACAATGAGCGAGTCTACGCTGAAAAGCTGCATGATGTTGTATTGTTTTTGAACCCTGACATAATGTTAGAGAAACGTCTACACAAAAGGTAGTATCCATCTGATAGAATTCCTACCAGTATAGATTATGCAAACAAGCTAGCGAGTAACTCCTCTATCCTAGCCATGGGCTCAAGGTCAATCTTGAGCTGCTTGGGGGTCAGCCCTTTCAGATTGTAGGGAGAGATGAAGATTTTTTTAAAGCCTAGTCGGGCTGCTTCGGCAATGCGCTGTTCAATTCTGGCCACCCCTCTGATCTCTCCGCCCAGGCCCACTTCTGCGGCAAAACAGTAATGCTGCGGCACAATTTTGTCTTGCAAGGAAGCAACCAGTGCCACACACACGGCTAGGTCAAGCGCAGGGTCTTCTACCGTGAGCCCACCGGCTATGTTGAGGAACACGTCTTGGGTACTAAAGCGCAAGCCTGCCCGCTTTTCGAGCACAGCCAACAGCATATTCAAGCGTTTGGTATCAAACCCTGTCGTACTGCGCTGGGCCGTGCCATAGGTAGCCGGGCTGACTAGGGCTTGGAGCTCGATGAGTAGCGATCGGTTACCCTCTAAAGAAGCGCCAATGGCAATGCCACTGAGGGCTTGCTCTCGCTGGGAGATGAGCAGCTCAGCTGGGTTCGTCACGGGCCGTAAACCATTGTGGCGCATTTCGTAGATGCCTAGCTCAGCCGTAGCACCAAACCTATTCTTGATGGTCCTTACAATACGATAAGCCAGGTGACGATCGCCTTCAAATTGCAAGACTGTATCGACCATATGTTCGAGTACTTTGGGCCCGGCTAGGTGGCCTTCTTTGGTGATGTGTCCAATGAGCAAGACAGGCGTACCTGTTGACTTGGCGTAGTGGAGCAGGGCCGCTGTACAATCGCGCACTTGGGCTACACTGCCGGCTGCTGACTCGATGTGTTGGGTATGCAGAGTTTGAATCGAGTCAATGATCAGGAGTGCTGGCTTCAACTGTTCTAGATGCTGCAAGACGTTTTCTAAGGAAGTCTCATTGAGTACATAGCAGCGATCTGCCTGGTGGCCCATGCGGTCGGCACGCATTTTGATTTGGCCTTCGCTTTCTTCTCCTGATACATAGAGTACTGGGCTGTCAGGGAGTGTAAGGGCCAGCTGTAGAAGCAGCGTGGACTTACCAATGCCTGGTTCGCCCCCGAGCAATACTAAGGAACCAGGGACAATACCGCCACCCAACACCCGGCTGAGCTCTGGGTCTGGGCATGGTATGCGCCGTTGTGATTGGGGGGCAATGTCTTGGAGCAGTTGGGGCTGACTAGGGGTATGGCCTGCCTGACGCCAGGGGGTAGCGGTGGAGGCTTGGGCAGGGACTATTTCTTCGACAATGGTATTCCATTGCTGACAAGCGTCGCATTTACCTTGCCACTTGGGGTATTGGGCGCCACAGTGTTGGCAGCAGAAAGTAGTGGAGGTCTTTTTTTGTGGCATCAGCTTGCTGCAAGTTCTTGGACTATTTGATAAACTAAGTCAGGTTCATAGCCTTTTTGGAGTAAATAGTTAGTCAGTTTTTGCTGCCTTGGATCCTTATCAGCTAGCACCTGCTTTTTTCGTTCCGCTACCGTCCGCAAGCCCTGAAGGTAGGCAGCTTCATCAATGGCAGCAAGTCCCTGCCGAATCAGCATTTCTGCTACGCCCTTGCTGGCTAAGGCCCGCTGTATTTTTCGTCTGCCCCATTGCTTGCCTACGATCCTTCCTCGGATAAATGAGGCTACATAGCGTTCTTCATCCAGAAACTTTTCGGCCCTGAGTGCCTGCATGAGTTCCTCTACTGCGGTCTCTTGTGTGACGCCCAAGGCGTGTAGCTTGACCCGTACTTCTTTTTCTGTTCGGTCTTGGTAGCTACAGTAGCGTGCAGCTTTGGGATAGGCAGGATGTGCTTGGGCTATGGACATGGCGAGGATTGGTTATGCTGCTCAGCGGCTTTGGTTGCCATTACCTTTTTGTATTCTGCTTCTATTTTTTGACCTAGGAGCACTAGAAGGATGAAAATGCAAGAGCCGCAAATAGCTGCCATCGGTATACAACCGCTGTATTGTACATAAAAAGTAAGCGCTGTATTCGCCCGGAGGGTATGTCTGAGCACAGCTTGATCGTCATATTGCGTGGCTTGTAGCACATCGCCCCGCTGGTTGATAAAACCGGATATGCCCTTGTAAGCAGACCGAACAATGCTTCTTCTAGTTTCAATAGCTCTCAAGCGTGCTAGTTGTAAGGCGTAAAAGTTTGGCTGCGAGCACGGGTGGCTGTCTGCCTGCAAAACTAACTAACAACAACCTCGCTAGCCCTGCTCCCTTAGCTGCTTAGCCCAGCTAGTTAGCAACTTCGGAGAGAAATTTAATGCGCATCAACCGCAGCTCCTCTTCTTCATAAGCTTCTTCTAAGGCAGTCATGGCACGTTGAATATTATCAGTTTCAGCCTGCATAAAATAATCATACACTTCCTCTTGCTGGTCTTTCGTCAAGAGAGTGTTGATATAGTAGTCGATGGTAAGCTTAGTGCCTGCGTAGCATAGCTGCTCCATTTCTTTGAGCAACGCCTCCATACTGAGTGACTTAGCCGCCGCGATTTCTTCTAAATCGATTTTTCGGTCGACTTGTTGGATAATGTACACTTTGTTTTTAGACCGACTGGCGGCTGATTTCACTACGATTTCTGATACAGGTACGATGTCGTGGTCTGCTACGTATTGTTGAATACACTTAACAAAGGGTGCCCCAAACTTTTGGGCTTTGCCTAGGCTCAGGCCACTGATTTGGGCTAGTGCTTCTAGGGAGGTAGGATAAACCAGAGCCATTTCTTCTAAAGAAGTATCCTGGAGGACGGCATAGATAGGAATGCCTTTTTCTTGCGCTACTTGGGTTCTGATTTTTTTCAACAGTTCCAATAAGGCAGGGTCATGCACACCTTCCTGGCTAGCAGCCACTGGCTGCTGGTCATCGACTGAAGCGGTATAATAGTTGTCTTGGTGCAGGTTGATAGGGTAGCTTTTTGCTAAAAACTGCTTCCCTTGGGCTGTAATTTTTAAAGCATTGTCCTGCGCCATATCCTTGTGCAAGAGCCCTAATAGGAGCGTTTGCCTGATTACTGACTGCCAAAAAGCTTTGTCTTGCTCGCTTCCTTGCCCAAAGCTGGTGAGTGTTTGGTGGCGATAGCTCTTAACATAGGAGTCCTCTATCCCCCTCAAAACGCGAATGATATGGTTGATGCCAAACCGTTCTTGGGTCTGTTGTACGGCCGTGATAACCAGTTTGATAAACTCTTCTCCAGGGTAAGTTTCGGTAGGATTTTTACAATTGTCGCAGTATTGGCAGTCGGTTTCATACGCCTCTCCGAAATAATGGAGCAACTGTTTTCTCCGGCAGACACCCGTTACTACATAGGAAGCCATCGCTTGTAGGAGTGCCTGTGCTTTCTCGCGTTCTGCAGCGGGCTTGTTTTTGTTGAATTGTTCTAACCTAGTCAGGTCTTCAGGGCTGTAGAATAGAAGGCAAGTACTAGACTGTCCATCTCGGCCGGCGCGGCCTGTTTCTTGGTAATAGCCTTCTAAAGACCGAGGAACGTCGTGATGGATCACAAAACGCACATCAGGCTTGTCAATACCCATGCCAAAGGCGATCGTGGCGACAATCACAGCAACTTCTTGGTTTAAAAAGGCGTCTTGGTTTTGCATCCTCATTTTGGGCTCTAAGCCCGCATGATAAGGCGCTGCTTGGATGCCATTCAGGTTCAGCAAAGTGGCCAGCTCTTCTACCTTCTTTCTGCTTTGGCAGTAAACAATGCCAGAGGCGTTAGGCTGGTCTTTGATGAATTTGATCAGCTGCTTTTCTACCTGGGCCTTAGGTCTAATTTCATAATAAAGATTGGGTCTGTTAAAAGAAGAGTGAAATAGCGTCGCATCTTCTATAGCCAAGTTTTTGAGAATGTCTTGTTGCACCTTGGGAGTAGCTGTCGCTGTCAGAGCAATCATCGGCAATACCCCCAGCTCCTGGTCAAGCACCGTCTTGATTTTTCTGTACTCGGGCCTGAAGTCATGGCCCCAATCTGAGATACAGTGGGCTTCGTCTACAGCAATGAAAGAGATTGGCGCCTGCTTCAAAAAGGCTAGGTTCTCTGCTTTAATCAGTGACTCTGGCGCTACATAAAGTAACTTCATTGCCCCAGCCAGTACATCGTTCTTGAGCTTGTTGACGGCCGTTTTGGAAAGGGTAGAGTTGAGAAAAGCAGCCTGAACCCCACGAGCAAGGAGCTGGTCGACCTGGTTTTTCATGAGTGCGATCAAAGGGGAAATCACAATGGCTATGCCTGGTTGCATCAAAGCAGGCATCTGATAGCAGAGAGACTTGCCCCCGCCTGTAGGCATGATCACAAAAGTGTTCTTGCCATCTAAAACGTTTTTGATAATTGTCTCCTGCTCTTCCCTAAACTGGTCATAGTCAAAAACCTGTCTCAGCTTGGCTCTGATTTCTTGGGTGATGGATTCCTCCATGAGAAAAACGCTTTTATATCCTTTTTTAGACCTTACTCAAAGTCCTAAAATTAACATAAGAAGCGTTAGATGCCTAATGGCTAGCTGTATGAGGAAAGGAAAGGCCAAAATTAGCTCCGGTTACTTGCGTTGCCTGACATGCTCATAGAGAACCACCGCAGCTGCTACTGCCACATTGAGGGAGGCAATGGGCCCGGCTATAGGAATTTGTACCTTTTTATCAGCTAGCTGCAAGTGCTGGGGTGCAATGCCTTGGTCTTCAGCCCCTAGTAGTATGGCTAAGGGGAGGTTAAGGTCTGTCTGGTAAAGCGAGTCCGTGGCTTTTTCGCTACAGGCCATGACTTGTAATCCGCTTTCACGCAAGTACTGAATGGCCTCGCGTAAGCTTCCTACCCGGCAAATAGGCACATGGGCCAGGGCCCCAGCCGAAGTTTTCATGGCTTCGCCACTAATGGGCGCACTGCCTTGGCTGGGAATGACGACGGCATCGACGGCGGTGCAGGCAGCCGTGCGTACAATGGCCCCAAAATTCCTGACATCTGTAATGCCATCTAGCAGCAGCAGCAGCGGGGCCTTGCCTTGTTCGTAGCAGCCCTGCACTATCTGACTCAAGGGCGCCAGCGTGATGGGAGCGATGTAAGCGATGGCACCTTGGTGATTTTTTTGGGTGAGTCTGTTGAGCTTGGTGGCGGGGGCCAGGCTGTAGGGAATTTGGTGTTGCTTAATCAGGGCTAGGAGCTCTTGGCGCAACGGGTTACTAGCCGCTTTGTCGATAAAAACTTTATCAATCGTTTGGCCCGCTAGGATGGTCTCTATGATGGCACGGGTGCCAAAGATGAGCTGGGGGTGGTGCGTAGCGGGTGTAAAAGATTTCAAAGGAATTCCTCGGCTTTGTGAGCAACAAAGATAAGACTTGCCACCCAAGCCTCATCCTACTAGGTTGCTTTTCTGTTGTCCTGAGTTGCAAACTCAGGACAACAGGTGGATTGTGGGTGAAAACGCCGTATGGATAGAATGAATGATGGCTAGGAACATTAGCCCATTACTCCTTCATCTACCGGATAAGGCATGTACACGAAGTTCGTGAAGTCGTTGTCTACCACGAGCAAACAGCAAAATTCATTGGGGTCTTTGTAAGCCTCTTGGAAAGCCGTGGTTTTATCGGCCGCAATGAGGCCAGCCTGGACGAGGGCATCTAGGTAAGCGGCATAGTAGTACCACTGATTGTCTGCGGCGGCGTTCTTGTCGATAAGTAAGGCACCGATAGAGAGGGGCACTGGGGCCATGACAAAGATTGGGTAGGCATACTCCCCTTGCTTTCTGAGGTGGTAAGATGCCTCTCTGAGTGTATCCGCTACTTTAACAAAGTCAGCTGAGATGGTGCCTAGGTATTTGCCGTCGAGAGTAGGAGTGTCTATCATAGAATCATTGAATGAGTTGACGTTGGGTTGGTGTAGCCTTGATTGATTAGCTAGTCAAAGTTAACAAAGCAATATTCTCCACATGGCTCGTATGTGGAAATAAGTCGACAGGCTGGGCGGTCACGAGTTGGTATTTTTCTTGCAAGAGGGCTAGGTCACGAGCCTGGGTGGCAGGATTGCAGCTGACGTACACGAGACGGCGCGGGGCTATCTGTAGGAGCTGCTGGAGCACACGGGGGTGCATACCGGCCCGGGGCGGATCAGTTACGATAATGTCTGGCGTTCCGTGGGTAGCGAAAAAAGTCTCATCAAGCAGGTGCTCTACTTCCCCAGCCATAAAGGTGGTATTAGTGATTCCATTGAGCACTGCATTATCCTTTGCATCGGCAATAGCAGCCGCGGTTACTTCAATGCCTACTACATGGCGGACATACTGGGCCAGGAAAATGGCTATAGAACCCACCCCCGTATAAAGATCATAGAGCAGCTCATCGCCTTGCAGCCCGGCCAATTCTTTGATTTTTCGATACAGGACTTCTGCTTGTGCGGTGTTGGTTTGAAAAAATGACTTCGGCCCAATTCGGAATTGGAGGCCATCAAGCTGTTCGGTGATGAAAGGCTGCCCTGCATACACCTGCACGGGCAGGTCATAGAAAGTCTCGTTCTTTTTGGTATTCACTACATACTGCAAAGAAGTCAGCTGCGGAAACTGCGTTTTTAAGTAGCTCATCACCTGTTCAATCTGACCTGCAGCTGGCTCACCAAACTGCACTACTACCATCACCTGGCCAGTGCTTGTAGTGCGGATGATCAGGTTGCGTAGCAATCCTTGGTGTTCGCGCAAATCATAAAAGTGCAGCCCTTGTTCCTGGGCAAATTGCGCTAAGGCCCTACGAATAGCATTCGAAGGGGCTGCCTGTAAGTAACAGTGGTCGATGCCTACGATCTTGTCAAAAAAACCAGGGCGATAAAACCCTACCGCATTGCGGTTAAGAGGGGTATTGCCTTGGATTTCTTCGGTAGAGAGCCAGCGTTTGTTAGAAAAGGTAAACTCCAGCTTGTTCCGGTAATAGATAGTAGGATCGGCGGCTAAGATGGGCGCGACAGGCGGGTCTTGAAATTGTCCTAAATGCACGAGTTTTTCGCGCACCAGGCGTTCTTTGGCCGCGAGCTGGGCCGCATACTCTACGTGTTGCCATTGACAACCTCCACAGACGCTGAAGTGCTCGCAAAAGGGCTCTGTACGAGCTGCTCCATGTTGGTGTATGCGAACAGGAACTGCTTCAGCATGGCCTTTCTTCTTACGAATAATTTGAAGATCGGCCACATCGCCAGGGGCTACTTGATTCACAAAAAGCACGAGGTCACCCGAGCGGGCCACGCAACGTCCTTTCTCTACCATATCGCCAATGGTTACGCGTTCTAGAACTGCTGGTTGGGTTTTTCTAGCCATGCCAAGGATGCTTAGCCAAGGCGCTGTTCAAGGCTGTTTCGATACGTTTCCCAGTCTTTGATAGGTGCTTGCGCTACCCCTGACTCCATAGCAGCTTGTGCTACGGCCATAGAAATGGTGGTGAGTAACCTTGGATCCAGCGGCTTAGGCAATAAATAGTCCTTGCCAAAGGCAAGAGGCGTATTGGGGTAAGCTACTTTGACGGCTTCATGCACCGGTTCTTGGGCGAGGGAGGCCAGGGCCTTGACCGCAGCTAGCTTCATAGCCTCGTTGATAGCCGTGGCCCGCACGTCGAGTGCGCCTCTAAAAATGTAGGGAAACCCTAACACATTATTTACTTGGTTAGGCTGGTCAGACCTGCCTGTGGCCATAATTAGATCCTGGCGAGTACTCATAGCGAGGTCATAAGCAATTTCTGGATCTGGGTTGGCCAGGGCAAAGACAATAGGCCGTTCTGCCATAGAGCGAAGGTGATCAGGGGTTAAAAGGTTAGCTACCGAAAGGCCCAGAAATACATCTGCACCTTGTAAAGCCTCTGTTAGGGTGTGTACGGGGCGGGCTGTAGCAAAAGCTACTTTGTACGCATTTAAATCTGTTCTATTTTGATGGATAACGCCCTTACTGTCGCACATAATGATATTTTCTGGTCTGACCCCTAGGGCGAGGTATAGCTGTGTACAAGCAATGGCTCCTGCGCCTGCACCGTTCACCACCAGTTGGATATCTTCAATATTTTTCTCAGCCAGTTCTAGTGCATTCAGCAAAGCGGCCCCTGACACAATCGCTGTACCATGCTGGTCATCATGCATCACCGGAATATGGAGCTGGGCCTTGAGTGCCTCCTCTATCTCAAAACATTCGGGCGCCTTGATGTCCTCCAGGTTAATGCCGCCAAAAGTAGGGGCCAACGCTTTGACGATCTGGATGACTGCCTCAGGATCAGTCGCATCTAGCTCCAGGTCAAACGAGTCAATATCTGCTAGCTTTTTGAGCAACACGGCTTTGCCCTCCATCACAGGCTTGGCTGCTTCCGGACCAATGTTGCCAAGCCCCAATACGGCCGTGCCATTGGAGATTACCGCCACCAAATTGCCCTTGGTCGTGTAGTCGAACACTTTTCTCCAATCCTCGGCAATGGCCCTGCAAGGGTCAGCTACGCCAGGCGAATAAGCTAAAGCAAGGTCTGCTGGCGATTGCATGGATTTAGTAGGATGAATGGTCAGCTTGCCAGCCGGGGCTTGTTGGTGATACTGAAGGGCGTCTTGGGCTTTTGTGCTCATAGCAGTTAGGTTTAGCTTTTCAAAAAAAGAGCGTAGACAAAGCTACGGCTTTCAGGGAGACTGCGAAAAGTGATCAACACCTTTATAGCGGCATCTTAAATTTGACTTTGCGCTGTAGGTCTTCGAAAGAGCGTTTGAAATGAGGTTCTGTATCGAGTAGATCATCAATGGCTTGCAGGGCATGACTGACCGTGCTATGGTCTCTGCCGCCAAAGTATTGCCCAATCGACTTTAAGGAATGGCTGGTGTATTTTTTGATGAAATACATGGCTACCTGCCGAGCTGTCACGAGCTCTCTTTTTCTAGACTTGCTTTTGAGGCTCTCTACTGAAACGTTGAAGTGGCCTGCCACAGTTTTTTGGATGTAGTCCATACTGACCTCTATATCGATCTCTTGCACAATGTTCTTCAACACCTGCTTGGCCAGTTCTAGGTTGATCTTCTCTTTGTTCAAAGAAGCATGGGCAATCAAAGAAATGAGTACCCCTTCTAGCTCGCGAATGTTTGTTTCTACACTGTGGGCCACATACTGCACCAGCTCCTCTTCTATGTCAATCCCGTCCGCCTCCATTTTGCTGTGGATAATGGCCACCCGCGTCTCAAAATCGGGCTGCTGCAAGTCCGCCGTCAGGCCCCACTTAAACCGCGAAAGTAAACGCTCTTGCAACCCCTTGAGCTCGCGTGGCGGACAATCGCTGGTCATCACGATTTGCTTTCCTGCTTGGTGGAGGTGATTGAAAATGTGAAAAAATATCTCCTGGGTTTTGTCCTTGCCCGCTAGAAACTGCACATCGTCTAGAATCAGTAAGTCAGCCTGCAGGTAGAAGTGCGAGAAATCTTGCAGCCTATTATTGCGCACCGCCTCTATAAATTGCGTGGTAAACTGCTCTGAAGAAACGTACAGGACAAACTTGTCCGTAAAATTAGCCTTGATCGCATTGCCTAGGGCTTGTACCACATGGGTTTTGCCTAACCCTACTCCGCCATAGACCATGAAGGGATTGAAAGCTGTTCCCCCGGGTTTTTGGGCAATAGCCTGGGCCGCAGAACGGGCCAGCTGGTTGCAGTCACCTTCTATAAAGGAGTCGAAAGTATAGTTAGGATTGAGCAAAGCAGTTTTGTAGGCGCTTCCTACCTCTTTGAGGGCAAATGGACTTCTCAGGTCAGGGGGCGCTTGCTGGGTGGCATAGGGGGAAGGATGCAAGGGCAGTTTGATGGTAAAAGGCTGCTGGCGCTTGGTACCTTTGTCGACAATGATGGAGTACTCGAGCTTCCCTTGGGGGCCGAGTTCGCGATGGATGACCTGCTGTAGTAACGCGAGGTAGTGCTCTTCCAGCCATTCATAAAAGAATTGGCTTGGCACTTGGATGGTTAAGGTGTTGTTTTCTAGCTGTTTAGGAACAATGGGCTTGAACCAGGTTTTGAAGCTTTGCTCACTGATCTGCTCCTGGATAAATTGGAGACAACGGTCCCAAACTACCTTACAGTCGCTGCGCATACTTCTATGTTAGTCAGTTATAATATTCAAGCGAAGAGCAGGCCAGCACTTATTTGGCCAAGCCAGCAAGCACTATCTTCCCGGCTGCTAAGTTAGCTACTGCAACTCTAAGTTGAACGAGATAATGGGAGTAATGATTGCACATTCTTTTGGATAATTATGAGGCCGTATAGGCACCTAGGCTTGTTGAAGCCAGCTCGTCCAGCATAACCCACTCAGTCAATTCTTTCGATGGCCGCGCCCAGGGATCGTAGGCGTGTATCAATTAATTCATAGCCCCGGTCAATCTGGTCAATGTTTTCAATGATGCTGGTACCTTTGGCCGAAAGCGCGGCAATCAACAGCGCAATCCCCGCTCGGATGTCCGGGGAACTCATCCGAATACCCCGCAATGGATAAGCCCGGTCGAGACCGGTGACACTGGCGCGATGTGGATCGCAAAGGACTACTTGGGCACCCATCTCAATGAGCTTATCAACAAAAAAGAGTCGGCTTTCAAACATCTTTTGGTGAATCAGGAGGGTTCCTTTGGCTTGGATGGCTACTACGAGCATGATACTTAGCAGGTCTGCTGGAAATCCGGGCCAGGGGGCATCTGCAATGGTGAGTAACGCATTGTTGAGTTCTTTTTCTATTTCGTAGTGCTTTTGACGGGGAATGATGAGGTTGTCTCCTTTGACTTCTACTTGAATGCCCATCTTTCTGAAGGTACTTAAGATAGGGCCTAGCTGTGCCACCTGGGCATCTTTGATGGTGAGGTCAGCCATCGTCATGGCCGCCAGCCCAATGAAACTCCCAATTTCGATGATGTCAGGGGCAATGGTGTGGGTGGTGCCTTTGAGCTCCTGAACGCCGTGGATGGTCAACAGGTTAGAACCAATGCCGTCTATTTGGGCGCCCATTTGTACCAGCATTTTGCAGAGCTGCTGGATATGCGGTTCACAGGCAGCATTGTAGAGGGTAGTGGTGCCTTGTGCTAAGCAAGCTGCCATGATGAGGTTAGCTGTTCCTGTCACAGAAGCTTCATCGAGCAGAATGTAATTCCCCTGTAGCGCCTTGGCTTCCACTAAGTAGGCCCCCTCTTTATCATCATAAGAAAAGGTAGCTCCTAGCTTACTGACGCCTAAAAAATGCGTATCAAGGCGTCTCCTCCCGATTCTGTCTCCTCCAGGGCTATGTACGATGACTTTGCCTAAACGGGCGAGGAGTGGCCCCATGATCATGATGGCGCCTCTGATTTTGGTAGCATGCTCTTTCAATATATCAGTCTCCACAGCGACCAAATGAGAGGGGTCGAAATGATATGTGCCTTTGGCCGGGTTGGTGATGCGGACGCCTAGTACTTTAAGGAGGGCAAGTAGCTTTTGGACGTCGAGGATATCTGGGATGTTGTGAATAGTGATGGGAGAGGAGGTGACTAGTACGGCACAGATTACCTGTAGGGCCTCATTCTTGGTGCCTTGAGGGGTGATGGCTCCTTGAAGTGGCTGGCCTCCATGAATTCTGAATGCACTCATGAAGTTTTCCTCTTTCTATTATTGCCTCTAGTTTTGTCCCTATGGACTGTAGAGAAGCTATTTTGTGCCTTGAGCTTTTCCACATCAACCCCCAGCTTGTTGTCTGACATGTACTTGAGGTTCGCCAGGATCGTGTCAATATTCCCCTCCTTGCTGAAGGTTTTCATCAATCGGACAATCTCTAGTACCATGGGCTCTTGTTCTGCTGGATCTTCTGTATGGATTGCTTTTTGAATTAGGTGTTCGATGTTGCGGCCGTAGTTCCTGAACTTGAGGGGCCGTTGGGTATAGGCGGGTCTTGGTGGCTTTTTCTCGAGTACCCCTTTTGCTGGCTTTGGATACGGACTGTCCACATCCAGGGTGTAGTCAGCTATGATAAAGAGATCATCCCAGCGCTTTTGTAGGTTTTCTACGCTCTGCTTGGTGTTGGCATCTAGTATGGCCATGATGTTCAAAATACCTTGTGCCTGGGCCGTTCTTTGGGCCTTGTCTGGGATAGTCTGTAGTGCTTCTACCATCTTCTGTACATTTCTGCCGTACTCTTTTAAGATAAGGGGCTGGCGGGTAGAATTATAATCGTGCATGGCAGGGTTGTTTTTCGGCGCTCAATGCGCTTTTTAGGTTGGCTATTCAGGCAGGGGGTTCAAAACTTTCAGCTTGGCAAAGCTAAGCAACAAAGTCTTCTCACCAAAGTCAGCAAAATCGATCTTGGCCTTGCGGGCTGCTCCGGTTGTATCTAGCTGAAGCACGGTGCCGCGGCCAAATTTGGGATGTTCTACCTGCATGCCTGCCGCGAGATGAGTCGTATCACTGGGCTGAAAGGGGGTGGTAGGTCGAAGACGCTGGGTGGAAGACTGTCGAGGTGTTTTGGGGAGCTTGCGGACGAGGCGATAGGCATAGGCGGTGTTATCGGCGATCTGCTGGGGTTGTTGGGTGCTGAGCTGTAGGTAGGCTGGATCAATTTCGGCTAGGAAACGGCTGGGCTCGCAGTGTTTGAGCCGACCAAATCTATATCTGCTAAGGGCATAGGATAAGCATATTTTTTGTTGCGCACGGGTCACGGCTACGTAGAACAAGCGGCGCTCTTCTTCGAGGTCTGCACGGCTCTCGAGCATCATTTGGGAAGGGAAGAGCTCTTCTTCCATGCCCACGATGTAGACGTAGGCAAATTCCAGTCCTTTAGCAGCATGGATGGTCATCACCGTAATTTTGTCGGCGTTGGCCTCTGCAGCTTCGTCTACGCTGGTTACTAGGGCGACTTCTTGGAGGAAGGCAGCCAAGCTGACGTCTTCGTTCTCAGGGTTGGCAGTAAACTCTTTGATGCCGTTTAGAAGCTCCTGCACATTTTCGTACCGCCCCATGCCTTCTACAGTTTTGTCTGCATGGAGTTCTTTGAGTAGGCCAGAGCGTTTGGCCATTTCATTGGCGATGTCGTAGGCATCTTTCTCAGGTAGTTCAGTCGTCATTCGCTGGATCATGGTGGCAAAGTCTTCGATGCTGTTGGCTACCCGGCCGCCTAGGAATTGAGCGGCATTGCAAACGACTTCCCACAAGGGAATGGCGTGGTCTGTGGCTGCCACGATCATTTTGTCAACACTGCTCACACCAATGCCCCGCTTGGGCCAGTTGATGATGCGTTTGAGGGCTTCTTCGTCGTTGGGGTTGACCAGCAGGCGGAGGTAGGCGAGGAGGTCTTTGACTTCTTTTCTTTGGTAGAAGGACATGCCGCCTACGATGCGGTAGGGTAGGTTCAACTTGCGCAGGGCTTCTTCAATGGCCCTGGACTGGCTGTTGGTGCGGTATAGGATGGCAAAGTCGCTGTTATTGAGGTGTTGATGGGCGCGGGTTTCAAAGATAGCGGCAGCCACTAGCCGGCCCTCTTCTGCATCGGTCGCTGCCCTGAGCAAGGCCAATGGTTCGCCCAGTGCATTTTCTGTCCATACTTTTTTCTGGAGCTGGGCTTTGTTGTGGCTGATGATGGAGTTGGCTGCGTGTACAATGTTTTGGGTGGAGCGGTAGTTCTGTTCTAGCTTGATGACGTGGAGGTTGGGGTAGTCCTTCTCAAAATTCAAGATATTCTGAATGTCCGCCCCTCGAAAAGCGTAAATACTCTGGGCGTCGTCACCTACGACGCAAATGTTCTTATGTAGCAAGGCCAGGTCTCGCACAATGGTGTATTGGGCCATGTTGGTGTCCTGGAACTCGTCGATCAAGATATATCGAAAGCGTTCTTGGTACTTATAGAGTACGGCTGGGTGTTGGTTAAAAAGCTGGTAGGTATGGAAGAGTAGGTCATCAAAGTCCATGGCCCCGGCCTTAAAACAGCGGTCTACATACTTGAGAAAAATTTCGCCTAACCGAGGCTTGCGCGCACTCTCGTCTTCTGCTTGGTAAATAGGATTGTCGGCATAGATCTGTGCACTAATGAGCCTGTTTTTAGCCCCTGAGATTCTAGCAAGCACCCCATTAGGTTTGTACACCTGGTCGTCCAGGTTCATCTCTTTGATGATCGCCTTGAGTAATGATTTGCTGTCTGCCGTGTCGTAGATCGTGAAATTGTTAGGATAGCCCAGGAGGTGGGCTTCTTGGCGCAAAATTCTGACAAAGATGCTGTGAAAAGTGCCTAACCAAAGGCTCTTGGCGGCGGGGCCTACCATCTTTTCAATGCGCTGGCGCATTTCCTGAGCAGCTTTGTTAGTAAAGGTTAGGGCCAAGATGTTGAAAGGGGCTACTTGCTTTTCTTCGAGTAGGTAGGCAATACGGTGTGTCAAGACACTGGTCTTGCCTGAGCCTGCCCCTGCAATGACCATGTACGGCCCTTCTGTGTGCGTTACTGCCTGCTGTTGTACTTTGTTCAGGTGAGAGAGGTCCATAGGCGATGATAGCAATGGTAAGTCTTTAGAAAAATAGTGTTCCCCTTAGCAGTCAAGGCAGCTGCAAGATCGCTTAATTACTTTTGAATCCGGCGCTTGTGCCGCTTGGGAGGCGCCCCTTATGCTTTCAGCATAGTAGCTGGTTGCTAATCTATCAATAATATACATCGCTGTCATGTTGGGCCCTCCTTAATCGTGTAAAAAGCCCCTGTCCAAAGGCAGTTGTAGGTCAAATGTGTAAAATAAGCTCGATCCTATTTGCTACTTTCGGTTAGTTTTCTCTTGTTCACTTATAGGTCAAAAATTAACTCCTTGTAGCCATGCCCGTATCTGCTTCTGCTTTAGATATTCTCATTTTTATAGCCTTCTTTGTGGTTAACGTCGTAGTGGGTTTTAGGGTACGAGGCAAAAGCCAGACCTTTCGAGAGTATGCCGTCGGGAATAAAAAATTCTCTACTGCTACGCTCACAGCTACTATCGTAGCTACGTGGGTATCAGGCAGCGTTTTTTTCTATAGCATAGAGCAGACCTATAGCAAGGGGTTGTATTACATCTTAGCGCTACCAGGTATTCCTGCTGGGCAATTGATTATTGCTTACTTGGTGGGGCCACGTATGGGTAAGTTTATGCATAATATTTCTGTACCCGAAGTACTAGGCGAGTTGTATGGTAAGACTGTTCAATTCATTATTGCGCTTAGTAGTGTACTATATTCCGTAGGTTTTATCTCCATCCAGTTTAAAGTCATCTCTCAAGTTTTAGTGATCCTTTTTGGTTACAAAGGCTTAGAGGTACCTATTATTTCTGCGACCCTTGTTATTCTTTACTCAACCTTCGGTGGAGTGAAGGCAGTAACCTTTACAGATGTTGTGCAGTTTTTCACGTTTGGTAGTTTTTTGCCGGTATTTGCTTTAGTGATTTGGGGCTACCTACCAGCGCCTGGCGAGCAAGTAGGCTATCTACTCAATACGTCTCCATTTTTTAGCCTGCGGGAAGTCATCGATTGGACACCTGAGTTTATGGGTACAGTGGCTTTACTATGCTATTTTATGACGACCCCGAGTTTGCCCCCTCAGCTATTTCAGCGGATGGTGATGGCACGTGATACTACCCAACTAAAACAAGCTTTTACCTATGCAGCTGTTCTTATTGCTCTCATGCTTGTGATTATCGTCTGGGTAAGCATTTTACTATTGGCTGATCATCCAGGGCTAGCGCCTAATCAAGTAGTCGATTACATGGTGAATAAATACACTTATCCCGGTCTCAAGGGGCTGCTAGGCGTAGGAGTGATTGCCTTGGCGATGTCTACAGCGGACTCCTTGTTGAATTCTTGTGCTGTACTTATGGCCAACGATATGTTACCCATGGTCGCATCTAAGCCGCAAAATGCGCTTAAGATAGCTAAGAGGTCTACTTTTGTGCTAGGCTTTAGTGCTTTACTCATGGACCTACAGGTCCAAAATCTTCTACAGCTACTCTTGCTTACTGCTAACTTCTATATTCCTATCGTCGCCGTACCCATAGCATTGACCATTTTTGGCTTTCAGACCAGCAAGAGGGTAGTCTTCATGGCCATAGCTACAGGCTTTGTTGTTACAGCTACCTGCCTCTTCTACTTCAAGAGTGTAAATAGCTTTTTCCCCGGGATGTTAGCCAACCTAGGGGTTATGCTAGGCGCTCATTACGGGCTGGGTGAGCGAGGCGGCTGGGGCTATAATCCTCGCAAAAAACCCATTGAGTTTGCCTAGTATTAATGTCCTTGACAAATGCCTGTGATTCCTTCCTAGCTTGCTGTTTTAGTGGAAACACACTATGTTACTTTCGGCTATACGAGCTAAAAAGCAGTAGCCCATAAAAACATATCTCAACGAACCATGAAAAAAACGCAGCTGACCTCAGATAAAAGTTTAAGTTTCTCCGCTTATTTAGAGCAAATGCTGGCCCCCCAAGAGTACCTGTATGTGTTGTTTGGCTTTTATATGCTCACTGCTACCTATGCTTCTTTATATCTCTTACCCAATCAGATAATAGACTTGTACCCCCGCCTCTACGTGGTTATTCAATACTCTGTAACCTTAGTAGGTACTAGCTTCTTACTCTTTCCTATTTGGCCATCACAGCTCCTTCAGAAGCACGTGCTCGCCTGGATATGGCCACTCAGCAGTTTCTATACCCTCTTTTTAGTAGGCGCTGCCCTGGTAGTCATGAGTGGCTTTGCCTCCACCCAGCTACTACTCTTTATGCTCAATTTCGTCATGGCAGCCCTATTGTTCTACTGGCCCTTAGCCGTAGGCATGGCGGTGAGTGGCGTTTTGCTGGCCGGGGTACTTTTTAATCATTACATAGGGCTGGCTGATTGGTCAGGTGATGGAACCACGCCGCAGTTTAGGCTTGCCTATGGTCTGCTAGTATTTAGTAGCTTCCTCATTGCACTTTTCAAGCAAAGACAAGCGTACGATGCGCTACAGAAACATAATGCAGTGCTCACTACAGCGCGTCAACTGACTCAAGAAGAGCTTGTTAAAGCTGTGCACCATGAAGCTCGCTTTTTCACCGAAGTTACCACCGCAGGCAATGCAGTCTTAGAAGCCGTTACTCAAAAGGTAGCCAACTTTTCAGCGCAAGCGCAACAAGCGGCAAACTCTCCCCAGCTTGCCACATTGAGTAAGGCCGTACAGGAGGTTAACCAAAGCTTTCATGACGCTATGGAATATGCTCGCAGCGTTATTTACCGGACACAAAGCCATCTACGATTAGAGGTGAATACGGTGTCCCTAGCTGACCTACTAGCAGAAACTTTGGCGGTACTAAAGGCACAAGAGGTAGCAGCCAAGCCTCAACCCCGAATTGAGAACGTTGCTCACTACCAAGAGCTTGAATGTGATGCATCCAAAATACAGCAGCTGCTCGTCAACGCGTTGCATTATGCCCAACAAAACAGTGACACACATCAGCCTGTCTTGTTAGGTATCCAAGCAACCACGCTTGGATACCCTCTTCCTTCAGTCAAGAACTATATCAAAGAGGTGGCTGCTCTGTGCATTACTGTTACCTCCACTCCTAACTTACCTAGAGTCAAAGTATTATACATGGGCACTATGGGTAATGTTACCTTTCAGCTTCCTAGATCTGCGAAAGACTTAGTGCTATTGGATAATCAGCGCATTGTGGATGCGCATTATGGTGCTGTAGAGCTTAGCAAAACGGAACAAGGGCTTGCCCAGATTTACGTTATTCCCCTTCACTTGCGCGAGGTAAGACCCCCAATGATGGATGTGCCACAAATGGAAATAGGAGGTGTTAAAGAGAAGCCTCAAGCTATCCGACCAGAAGAGACAGCGTTGCTAGCCAGGCTGCAGAGCGAAGCGCCCACCATCAATCTGGAGCTAGTAGAAAAAGCCCTCCAATGTATTAAAAAGTACTATAGACATGACGAGCGGAATTCTGAAGAGCCTTTGTATCTACACCCTATAGCTGCCACAGAAATCCTTCTCAACCACACCCAAGACCCAGCAGCAGTGCTCGCCACCCTGCTACATGATGCCATAGAAAATACTCCCTTGACGCTAGCCGAGCTAGGGGTCATCTTTGGCCCGGAGGTGGCAGCAATTGTCAATAAACTAACCCACCTCGAAGGGCAGTTACAGCGCGTCAGCATGGATGCCCATGAGAATATTCGGCAGCTCCTTGACGAAGAAGATGTGCGTGTG
>JBCCWZ010000002.1:0-25230 GCA_039192615.1 Bacteroidota bacterium | reverse complement strand
GCCGGAGGCGCCTCTGTGGTCAGGCCAGCTGCAGGGTGGTACAACCTCCAGAGTTTGTGCAAAAACCGAAAGACTCCCTCAATGCCGTGGGTGTCCCACGGCTTGGACTGCTCGAGCGGGCCTAAAAACAATGTATACAGCCGCAAGGTATCGGCCCCATATTGGTCAATAATGGTGTCGGGGTTGACTACGTTGTGCTTGGACTTGGACATTTTTTCGACCTCGCTGCCGCACTGGTACTGCCCGTCTTCTAGGATAAAAGTGGCCTCTTGGAGTTCAGGCCGCCATTGCCGAAACGCCTCGGTATCCAACACCCCGTCTTTCACCAGGTCAATGGACACATGCATGGACACAGTATCGTACTGTTGCCGAAGGCCATGACTGACAAATTGCTGTGTGCCTTTAATACGGTAAACAAAACAGGACTGCCCCTGGATCATGCCCTGGTTGATGAGCTTTTGAAAAGGCTCTTGCATAGACACATGGCCCAGGTCGTATAAAAATTTCGTCCAGAAACGTGCATACAAAAGGTGGCCAGTAGCGTGTTCGGCCCCACCGATGTACAAGTCTACGGCCTGCCAGTAAGCTTGAGCCTGGGGGCTAACCAATGCCTGCTCGTTGTGCGGATCCATATAACGCAAAAAATACCAGCTAGAGCCGGCCCAGCCTGGCATGGTGTTGAGTTCTAGTGGATACCCCGCTGCCGTCTGCCAATTCTCTGCGTGCCCCAAAGGAGGCTGGCCTGTGGGCGTGGGGTGGTAAGCTTTGACCGGAGGAAGCGCCAGCGGCAGTTCATTCTCTGGCAAAGCATAAGGCATACCATCTTTGTAAAAAATAGGGAAAGGTTCGCCCCAGTAACGCTGGCGGCTAAAAATGGCATTGCGCAAGCGAAAGGTCGTTTTTCGGTCGCCTATTTGTTGCGTTGCTAGCTCCTGTAGCACCCTTTCCGTAGCCTCCTGTACATTCAGGCCATTCAGGAAGTTAGAATTTATAAGTGTACCTTCTTTGGCCTCATAGGGTGCTTTGGTCTCGGCACCGCTAGTTACAACAGGAACGACATCAAGCCCAAAATGTTGGGCAAAGGCATGGTCGCGGCTGTCATGCGCCGGCACCCCCATCACTGCACCTGTACCATAGCCCGCCAGGACATAGTCGGCTACCCAAATAGGCAAGGGCTGGCCTGTGAAAGGATGAGGCGCATACGAACCCGTAAACACGCCTGTCACATGCTTCACGTCTGCGAGTCGTTCCCTTTCCGACCGCTTCTGCGCCTGTTCCACATAGCTAGCGACAGCCATTTGCTGTTCGGGGGTGGTCAATGCCGACACATGAGGGTTTTCGGGCGCGAGCGCCAAGTAAGTAACCCCAAAAATCGTATCTGGTCGCGTCGTAAACACCTCCAGCGCAGTAGCTGGGCCCTGGGGTGGGGTAGCCTGAAAGAGGATAGTAGCACCGGTAGATTTGCCAATCCAGTTGCGTTGCATCTCCTTGACCGACGCGGGCCAGTCCAATGCCTCCAAATCTGTCAACAATCGTTCAGCATATGCAGTCATGCGCAAGCTCCATTGCTGCATCTTTTGGCGTACTACCGGATGGCCACCTCGTTCTGATACACCATCTTTCACCTCTTCATTGGCCAGCACCGTTCCCAGCGCCGGGCACCAGTTCACCATGGTAGCTTCTAAAAAAGCCAGTCGATATTTGAGCAGCAAACCTTGCTGTTCTTGTTCGGTCATCTGGTGCCATGCCTCAGCCGTGATGAGAGGCGTGTCTTCATCGCAAGCGGCTTGTAAATGTGCATTGCCCTTCTTTTCGAGGTGAGCTACCAGCGCAGTAATGGGGCGGGCTTTTTGTAAGGCTTTATCATACCAACTTTGAAACAACTGCAAGAAAATCCATTGCGTCCAGCGGTAATAAGCCGGATCACTAGTGCATACCATACGATCCCAGTCAAACGAAAGCCCTAGTCGCTGCAGCTGATCACGGTAGCGGGCGCTGTTTTCAGCTGTGGTCTTAGCAGGATGCTGGCCAGTTTGCAAGGCATACTGCTCTGCCGGCAGGCCAAAGGCATCGAACCCCATGGGATGCAATACGTTATAGCCCTGGCTCCGTTTGTAGCGCGCCACGACGTCTGAGGCAATGTAGCCCAGGGGATGCCCTACGTGCAGGCCGGCCCCAGAGGGGTAGGGAAACATGTCTAGGACGTAGTATTTAGGCTTAGCAAGGTCCTCTTTAGTCCGAAAGGTGTGGTGTTGGGCCCAGTATTGTTGCCAAGTAGCTTCGATGGCTTTGAAGTCGTAGTCAGTCATGGGAAATTAAGTCATGAAGGGGTTTAGCGCTACAAGGCTCCAAATTAACCCCTTTGAGAGAGAAATATTAAGATTGTGCGCCTTTGTCTTGTTAGCACTATGAATCTCCCTGAAGAAATATCCTGAGCATCGATGTTTTTCAGCAATACTTATCTACCAGTTGAGCAAGAATTTGGATAGTTTCTTCATCTATCTCTCCTGAGATGTTGGTGGGACGAAAATGCATCTGAAACATTTTGACTGCTCTTGTGGTACCTATATCCAGCTTCCCTGTTTGTGGGCAGGTGGTATAGCCATATTCTCGGAGATGGTTTTGTACCCATACTACCTGATCTTCCTTGCTGGGAAGCTTAACCTTACTGAGCGGGCTACTAAGATTATACCAAGCTCCTATGCCGTGTTCTTTATGAAAGCGCTCCCAGGGGAATAAAGGGCCTGGATCTACTTTTCTTCCGAGATGACCTTTTTTAGTAGTAGCCATATCGCTATGGCCTATCACATGCCTAGGGTTGATGTTGTAGCGCTTGATAATATCCTTGCAAAGTTCAGCCAGTGTTTTCAAGAGCGCCTCATCATAAGGCTCCCATTCTTGGGTGCTTCCGTCGACGCAGGCCCCAGCAGGGTAAAATTTTCTCCTACAGCCTAAATTGATCGTTTCTATACCGATAGACACAGTATTCACATCAGTTTCGCCATCCCAAGCGCCAAGTCCAGCGTGCCAAGCCCTTTTGTCTTCTGCTACAAAGCGTGTGATATTACCTTTCCGATTCACTAAATAATGGGTGCTAGCTGGGTTGAGTGTAGCAATGTCAATGAGCTTCTCTTCCGCTTCTTCCTCTTCAAGAGCTGTATAATGCAGGAGTAGTATGGTTGGGCATTGTACATCGCCGATGCATTCTTTTGTTACTGAATCTTTGTACTTACGCTCATCGAAGTTAAGCGATGGCAGGATTTTATACTCTTTGCCTATGCGTTTGGCGAGCTGGGCTATTAGCATATCTTCCCATGTCTCTGGTTCTTTACTGGCTTGAACGATGAAGAGGCTGCTGGATGCACTTATGCTTATGGCCCCTATGAGCAGTAAATGGACTAAGCCGTGTCGCGTTCCTTTATTCATATAGTTGTATTACTGGTCAAAGCATTACCTTTGCAAGGTACAGCAGCAGGCTCAAAGCACATAGACTTCACTCCTGATAATGCATTCCCTCAAAAAGATCCTCAGCTACGTTCAGCCTTATCTTCGGCTTATACCTTTGACTACCATGAGGCGCTATGTGGGTCAATGGCTCAAAAAATACCAGCTGTTTGTAGGACTCTTGCTATTAGGGCTCATCGTCCTCAAGCTTACCTGGGGCCAGTCGAGGCTGGTGATCTTAAAAGGCGATGCTATGGGTACCTACTACTGTATTAAATATCTAGATCGGTGGGGTAGGAGCTACCAAAAAGAAATAGAAGACCTTCTGGGGCGCTTGGAGCATACGCTGTCTACGGATGTGCCTGATTCAGAACTTGTTCGGTTCAATGCCCACGACTGCAGCGAGTTTCACTTTGAATCTCCTTTTTTCTATCCTGTTTTTGCCAAGAGTAAAGAGGTGTACCGCCAAACAAGCGGTGCCTTTGACCCAACTATTCTGACGCTGGTCAATGCCTGGGTGGGGAGCCCTGCAGAAGCTACTGACTCAGAAAATCAGCAAATCAACCTCTTGCGTGAGTATGTCAGCTTGGACTACGTAGTGGCTAATGGGCAGAGAATCAAAAAACTTAAGGAAGGCGTTAAGCTGGACTTTAGGGGAATTTTGAGGGGTTATGCCGTAGATCAAATAGCGGCGTTGCTGTGCACCCACGATATAGAGAATGCTTGGATAGCGTTGGGCAATGAGATTTTGATGCAGGGCAAGCCTAGCCAACGTAGGTACTGGCAGACGGAGATTCACCCACATGTAGGTTCATTGGTAGGTGAAAACCTACAGATCACTATGGAGCTTGTAGATAAGGCCATTGCTATTTCGAGCCAGCAGCTACAAGGGTCAGCTGCTGAAGGCCAGCGCATTGATCCTGCCACTAGCCACCCCAGTCAACATACCCTCCTAGCAGCCGTGGTGGTAGCTCAAGACGGTATTACGGCAGATGCTTATGCTACTGCTATGATGGTACGGGGCTTGGCTTATGCCCAGGAGCTGGTAGCCAAGCAGGCAGGGCTGGCTGCTTTTTTGATTTACAAGGATGAAAATGGGGCTCCTGCCTTTTATATCTCTCCCAACCTTTCCATGCTACAAAAACCCCACACGATTAGCTTGCAGTGGAACCAGGAGGCAGCTTAATTCGCAGCTCATACACCTGTTGCGTATGGTTGGTGATTTTAAAGCGGTCATCGATCCGGTAGCCCACCACCCACACAATCTTTTCTTCGCTGGTCACTACCCATACCTGTGCTTTGTGCAGACGCGGTACTTTGTTGTCGATCAAGAAATCACTCAATTTTTTGCGATGCTGCATGCCTAGCGGATAGAAGGCGTCACCTGGCTGCCACCTGCGCACCACCAAAGGAAACTGCAATTGCGCCTGATCCAGGGCTGCCACTGTCTTATCCGTAACTAGCTGGTACTGGGATCGGGGTATATGGGTGCACTGGAGTTCGTAACCAGGGATAGCCAGGGTTGGGGTAGTGGCTTCTAGTGAATAGAGCACTGGGCTGGCCGAGGGGGTACATGGGGTAATAATCCACTGGTCTCGGTTGACATATAGGAAATGAGTAGCTGACTGAATGCGGGTGCCCGTAGCAGGGGGGTGGGTGAGGAGCTTCTTGAGTGAGGCAAATTGAAAGCCAAAAGACTTGAGCCATTCCCATAGCACCACAGGGGCCCAGGGTTTGTCTTGGATCGACGCTATATGCACATAGTAGTCAGTGCCTTGCTGGTCGCATAGCTGCTGGCGCAGGATGGCTGTCTGTTCGTTGAAAAAAGTCTCTGTCTGGTACAAACGTTCTACGGTCGTACGAAAAGTAGCCTCTAGGTTAGGGTTGATCTTGCGCAGTTGCGGTACTACCTGATGGCGAAGCAGGTTTCTTTGGTAATCATCCTTTTGGTTCGAACCATCCTCTCGCCAAGCAAGCCCTTCAGTTCTTGCATACTGAATAAGGTCGATTTTGCTAGCAAAAAGTAGCGGCCTAATGTACCGCCCTTGGCCAGGCAAGATGCCGTGCAGACCTGCCAGGCCCGTTCCTTTGGTGAGGTGTAGCAGCACCGTCTCTAAGTTATCATTATTGTGGTGAGCAGTAGCTACCTTTTCAAACCCATGCTCCTCACAGAGTGCCTGAAACCAGGCATAGCGCAATTCTCGCGCAGCCATCTGAATCGATATGCCTTTTGAGCACGCATGCGCCGATACATCAAAGGTTTGGGTATAAAAATCAACTGCATACTGTTGGGCCAAAGCCCGCACCCACGATTCGTCTTGGACCGAGGCATCCCCTCGGAGACCAAAATTACAGTGAGCCACGGCAAAAGGTAGTTTAGCTTGCTGAAAAAGCCGGGTCATCACCACCGAGTCTACACCACCACTGACTGCCAGCAGGGTAGTGCCTTGAGAAGGCAAGAGTTGGTGCTCAAGAATGAAAGAAAGAAATGCCTCCAGCATGGGGGTATTGCGTAACTTTGTATTGTCTAAATGAGTGCGTGACTAGGCAGCACCCAGCCGTGAATATCGCTACAAAATGCGATAAGCTGTAGGAGGCTATCCCGATACTCATTCCTAAACATATAGCCATGAAGCAACATGCTAATAAGCAATCGCCCAGCATACCATACGCAGTCAGTAGAAGCATAACCACATGGTTCCTTGTTCTGTTGCTACTAGGAGGCTATGCCAGAGCTGATAATCAGGATGATATCCAGGTAAAGTATGGGGCAGATCACTTAGAGAATGCTACCATCAACGGCGAACCTTGCCAGAAGCTACGAGGCAATGTGGTGTTTAACCTCGAGCAGCTCACGATTAAGGCCGATAGCGCCCTTTATTATCACAAAAAGAGACGCATTGACGCCCAAGGCAACATTAAGATTATCCATAAGGACGGCTCTACGATGGTGGCAGACCGCCTCATCTATGAAGAAGAGACCCAATTAGCACAACTGCGGGGCCATGTGATCCTCAAGTCAGAGGAGACGATTTTTTACGCAGATCATTTTCACTACAATACGAAGACTAAGCAGGGGCACTTTGTGCAAGGGGGCAGGCTAGTAGAAGGCGACAATGTGCTTACTAGTGAGGCTGGATCTTACAACGATGTAGACAAGATAGCGGTCTTTCAGCAGCACGTAAAGCTGGTGAGCCCAGATTACACCGTGCAATGCGACAAGATGCACTATAATACCGTCACGAAAATTGCCAAGTTCAAGGGGCGCACAAAAATTACGAGCAACGATGGTAAGCAAACGCTTACGACTGACAAAGGGGGCGAGTACAACACGAATAATCAGCAGAGTACTTTTGTGCAAAGTCAGGTAGCAATCAAGCAGTACACGTTGTATGGGAGCGTGCTCAAGAAAGACAAAAAAGGTTACACAGCCACAGGCCAAGTCAGACTTGTCGATAAAAAAGAGGATATAATTATTGAGGGAGATCATGGAAAATACCAAGAAGAGCAAGGTATCGCTAAGGTGTGGGGGAATGGTTTAATGACCAAGCTTCTAGAAGAGGACACCCTGTACGTTTCTGCAGATACTTTTGAGGCGATAGAAGATAAGGCTACCGAAGAAAGCCGTTTTAACACAGTGAAGGCTTATCCCAACGTAAAAATTTATAAGGACGATCTACAAGGCAAAGCCGACTCATTAGTCTATCAGGAGGCGGACTCTACGCTCTATTTTTACGGTGATCCTATCTTTTGGAGCAATAAAACCCAGCTGACGGCTGATTCTGCTCATTTACTACTCCAAGAAAGAGCTTTTGATGCGATGCATATGGATACCAATGCCTTTGTGGTGTCTGAGGATGATCTGGGCAATTTCAACCAGATACAAGGAAGAAGTATGGTGGCTCATTTTAAGGAGAATAAGGTGGATCACGTAGAGATAGATGGGAATGCGGAGAGCATTTATTTTTTGATGGAGAAAAAAGGCCAATTACAAGGCATGAATCGCATGAGGTGTGCTCATATTCATGTGCTCATAAAAGAAAATGGCATAGCAGCTATCAATACCCAGAAGAAGGTTGTGGGAGCATTTTATCCTCCTTCCCTGATCCCCGAAGACCTGAAAAGGCTTGATAATTTCAGCTGGCGAATGGACGAATGCCCTACCAAGCAAGAAGTGGTAGCGCATGGCTACGGCACCCATCCAGGGTACAAAGCATTTAAGCTCCATCTTCAAGCTACCCCATCTTCCCCTAATGATAGAACTTTGAAAAAGTAACGGCTATCTCCTATTTTTGGAGCCTATGTGGTATAAAAAACTGTTTTCTTCACTGTGTTTCTTAGGGCTACTGACTTCTTGTGCCGTGCAAAGCCCATCCACAGGGCTCACCAAGTACCAACAGGCAGTGGCACGCTATGAAGCTAAAAGCTACTACAAAGCAGCACAGCTATTGGAAGAAGCCTTGCCCCAGCTGCGCGGCAAAAAAGAGGAAGCCTCAGCTCGCTTCTACCAGGCTTACTGTAGCTTCCACCAAAAAGAGTACGTAAAAAGTTCGGATCGTTTTAAGTACTTCTATGAGACTTTTCTCCAAGACCCCCGCCTAGAAGAAGCACTGTACATGCAAGCCCACACGTTATATCTACAGTCGCCTGATGTGAAGCTTGATCAAGCCTTCACACAGAAGGCCACCTATATATTCCGCACCTACCTCCAGCACTATCCAAAAGGAGCTTATGCTGAAAAAGCAAAGGCACAATTAGAGGTCCTCAAAAATAAACTAGCCCTCAAAGATTTTTCTAGTGCCCAGCTCTACTATCGCTTAGCGCACTACCAAGCAGCTGTAGTGGCATTAGAGAATTTTCAACAAGACTTTCCTCATTCCTCTCATAACGAAAAAGCTGCTTACCTCAAAGCTGAAGCCCAATACCATTGCTTCAGGGCAGCGCAAGAAAACAAAGCAAAGGAACAGTTAAGCAAAGCTATTAAGTACTGTCAGGAGTTTCTCGATAACTACCCTAATAGCCCTTATGCCCGAACCGTAGGAGAAATATATAATAAGCTTAGCCGTCACTCATGGCTCCAGACTCTCTAAAGCCCTTATAATTATGAAAACTAAAACAGCCATTACGCCAAGAAATTTTATAGCATTGGCAAACCCCACAGGCAACATTTATGAAAGTACAGTAATCATTGCCAAAAGGAGTAAACAAATTGCCCTCAAGACTAAAGAAGAGCTTAACGATAAGCTAGCTGAGTTTGCCTCGCAGGTAGATAATCTAGAGGAGGTTTTTGAGAACAAGGAGCATATAGAAATCTCTAAATTCTATGAAAAACAGCCTAAACCTGCTATAACTGCCACCGAAGAGTTTTTGGCTGACAAACTTATGCGCCGATATGCTGAGGTAGAGACTTCTTCAGTATCATAGCCTATGGGCCAACAAACGGCTGCCTACAAGCTGTATGTAATTGACGCAGGTAACCCATCTTAAACTGTCTGCCGAGATAGCGTATTATGGTTGACCTTTATGACGTCCATAGAGTAATATACTTTTCATTTTTACATTGATTGGTGGCCTATCAAAAAGAAAAATAAATATTGTAGACTGCGGTAACGTACTCTTTGCTGCAATGGTATCGTTAGTTAGCAGCCTATGGAAATAGAAAAAATTATCACGACTTTGTCCCAAAACACTCCCAGAGTCGTTATATCCCAAGCAACAAAGTTACAGAAGCGTTCTGCAAACGCAGGGGAGTCAACCCAGCACGTTTATCCCCTCAGTTGTCTTATAGAGAAATGCTGCTACCTTCGTGAAGAGCTAATGTAAGGTTGAGCCCCTATCTCTACTTGCCACACAGTCCCAAAACCCAAAATAATGAGAAAGCTTGCTTTACATACCCAGATTCTGATAGGCCTATTCTTAGGAATGTTATTTGCTTGGCTTAGTGTCAGATTGGGCTGGCCTACTACCTTCACCATCAACTACGTTAAACCTTTTGGTACTATTTTCTTGAACAGTCTGAAAATGATCGCCATTCCACTCATCTTTGCCTCCCTAGTCGTTGGAGTCACTAGTATTGAAGATATTACCCGGCTTTCAAGAATTGGTGGAAGGACTTTCCTTATTTATACACTCACTACTATTCTAGCAGTAATGCTAGGATTGGCCATTGCCAATCTTGTCAAGCCCGGTCAAGTGATCTCTCAGCATACAAGAGACCACCTTTTGGCGCTCTATGCGGGTGAAGCAGCGCAACATAGTGCTACCCTCGTGGATATGCATCAGCAACGAGGTCCTCTTCAACTTTTTGTGGATCTTGTTCCAGAGAATCTGTTAGCTAGTATGAGCGACAATACGAATCTGCTGCAAGTAGTATTAGCTGCTATTCTGCTCGGAATAGCCTTACTTAAAATCCCACCCAGAAAAAGTAAGCCTGTCATTCACTTCTTTGAGGGACTCAACGATGCGATTGTAGAGCTTATCCTCTTGATCATGCGGTTTGCCCCCTTAGGTGTCTTTGCCCTGGTAGCCTCTTTGTTGGTAGAGGTAGCAGGGGATAACAACCCTAATGAAGTTTTTGAGATACTCTATGCGCTTCTATGGTACGTAGGCACTACCTTATTCGGCTTAGCATTCATGACCTTCGTTGTCTATCCTGTACTACTACGAATTTCTACCAAAATAAGCTATTCTAGTTTTTTTAAAGGCATCTACCCCGCGCAGTTAGTAGCGTTTACCACCAGCTCTAGCTCTGCTGCCCTACCTGTTACTATGGAAAGGGTAGAAAGGCATTTAGGTATCTCTGAAGAAGTAAGCAGCTTTGTACTCCCACTAGGCGCAACTGTCAATATGGATGGTACAGCCCTCTACCAAGGCATTGCTATTGTATTTATTGCGCAGGCTTTAGGGATAGAGCTATCCATAGGGGCACAACTCGCCATCGTTGCTAACGTAGCCATCTCTTCGATCGGTGTAGCCAGTGTGCCTGGCGGCGCTATGGTAACAACTACTATGTTACTACAGTCCATTGGAATACCTGCGGCAGGGCTCGCTCTAATTTTAGCTCCTGATAGAATTTTAGACATGTGTAGAACTGCTACCAACATTACAGGAGATGCCGCCGTGGCGGTTATGATCGCTAGTTCAGAGGGAGAATTGGCAGAGGGGACTAATGAGCGGCTGCTGGACAACGAGGCGTACTAAATTTAGACTAAAGTTGCTGCTTACAATAGCATAGTATAAGCCTCACTACCTAGTTGTTATCCAGAATACTGATTAAGTGATCCCGCTGGGGCTCGAACCCAGGACCCTCTCCTTAAAAGGGAGATGCTCTACCAACTGAGCTACGGAATCTAATCGCTTACTGTTGAGCCACAAAATTAGCAGGGAATGCGAAAAATAAAAAGATCAGCGGGCATAATTAGTGCCTACATCCTACATTAGAGGGAATTTTTACTTTTGTCGCCCCAACTAAAAGTTGGCAGGAAAGCATAAGGCGGCTATCTGTGCTTTAAACCACACCTATTTTGAAAATCACTTTTCTAGGGACAGGATCATCACAAGGCGTTCCCGTTATTTCCTGCACGTGTCCTACTTGCGCCTCAGCAGACCCCCGAGACAATCGGTTGAGAAGTTCCATTCACCTGACCCAACAGGGTAAAAATATTCTGATTGACGCAGGGCCTGACCTCCGGTACCAAGCCCTGAGGGCGGGCATTCAAGAGGTCGATGCGCTCTTGATAACCCATGAGCACCGAGACCATACAGGAGGGCTTAGTGAAATCAGAAGTACTGTACTCAGGCAAGAGCAACCTGTGGCTGTCTATGCCCGTGATCAGGTACTCGAGCATATTCAGCGAGACTTTCACTATCTATTTACACCAACACCTCAACACTGGAGGCCTAGCTTTGAACTCCACGAGATTAAAAAGCGTCCTTTTGAGGCCTTTGGAGTCGCTGTGACTCCTATCCAGGTCTATCACAACACGTTGCCGATATGGGGCTTTAGGATTGATGAATTTACCTACATTACTGATGCCAAAGTGATTCCTGAGGAGGAGATAGCCAAGCTGCAAGGGACGCGTGTATTGGTGGTCAATGCACTTCGGAAAGAGTCGCATCCCGCACATTTTAATTTAGAAGAAGCCCTTGCTCTGGCTCAAAAAGTCGGTGCAAAAGTCACCTACTTAACGCATATCAGTCACCAAATGGGATTACATGCCGAGGTATCCCAAGAACTTCCTGATAACGTTTATCTGGCATATGATGGCCTGCAGCTTAGTGTGTAAAGGCTATTATACAATCAAGCCACTATATTGACCTTCAGCATATTAGTGTGTAGGCGGGCTTGAATAGGCATGCTTGCCATACTGATAAACACATCGCCCTTTTTTAGGTACTGCGTCTGTATCAGAAGCTGTTCTATATCCGCAAAGGTATCATCTGTAGAGACCATCTTGTCATAATAATAACCTCGGGCACCCCAGATAAGGTTGATGGTGTTCAATAAAGACTGATTAGCAGTGAAAAAAAACATTGCTGCTTGAGGGCGGTGCCTGGCCAACTCAAAAGCTACCCAACCCGACTGTGTCATACAAACGATGGCTTTGGCCTTAATTTCCTGACTCAGCCTGCAGGCGGTCTGCACAACATTTTCATTGTAAAAGGTAGGAGAGTGGCTAGCGATGTTTTGATACCTATTGTAGACGGCTGGATGCTTTTCTGCTACCAGGATGGTCTTTCTCATTTGTTGAATTACCTCACATGGATATTTTCCTACGGCAGTCTCTGCAGAAAGCATCACCGCATCGGCCCCATCGATCACCGCATTGGCAATATCGTTGGTTTCAGCCCGGGTAGGCGTAGGGCTTTCTATCATACTTTCCATCATCTGGGTAGCAATGATCACAGGCTTCCCTGCCTGATTACACTTACTCACAATGCGCTTTTGCTCCAAAGGGACGCGCTCCATCGCAATCTCCACCCCTAAGTCTCCCCTCGCTACCATCACCGCATCAGCCTCCTGGATAATGGCATCTATATTGTCGAGCGCCTCAGGCTTCTCTATCTTGGCCACTACCCGGGTTGTTTTGCCAGCTGCAGCAATCCTCGCCTTTAAATCCACTACATCCTGGACATCTCTTACGAAAGAAAGCGCTATCCACTCCACATCATTCTGTAGTCCAAACTGTAAATCCGCTTGGTCTTTGACTGTTAAGGAAGGACTTGATAGCTGCGTAAAAGGAAGGTTAATGCCTTTTTTTGACCGTAGCCAGCCCCCATGGAGTACCTCTGTGATCAGGTCTGTGCCTTGTTTCTCTACCGCTTTGAGCATAATCTTGCCATCATCTACCAGCAACTTATCGCCTATCTGCACGTCTTTGGCTAAATCCTGGTAAGTAGTGCTCACCTTTTCGGCAGTCCCCACCATCGATTCAGTAGTGATAGTCAATTTCGCTCCCTGAGTAAGCTTGACTGCATCGCCGGCTACCTCGCCAATTCTAAGCTTAGGCCCTTGCAAATCCTGAAGCAGGGCAATGTGCTGGCCCTGGATCTGATTGAGTTCTCTGACGGTATCAATCACCTGCTGGTGTTGCGCATGCGTGCCATGTGAAAAATTTAATCGGAAAATACTTACACCACGCTCAATCAGGCCGGCAAGCATAGGCTTGTTCTGGCACGCTGGGCCTACCGTAGCTATAATTTTAGTCTTGTTAAAGTCACTAGATGTGATCATAGGTCTATACGAAATATTATACAATGACTGTTAGCAACATAGTTGATAGTATTAAGAAGAAGTCTTTGGTATGAGTTATTTGACGATCCTCATAATCCTTTCTAACTTAACGTAAGAAGAATACGTATTAACTAACTATGGAACATTTACAGGAAAAGAACTTGGAGCAAGTTATAGCGAATATTAGACTGCTCCTTGCGAACTTACATATTCACTCTCAGAATCTCAGAAACTTTCACTGGAATGTAACAGGGCAGCACTTTCTGGAGCTCCATAAACATTTGGAAGAGCTATACGAAGACACTTCCAAAATGATTGATGAGGTGGCAGAGCGTTTACGGGCCCTGGGCACCCATGCCCGGCAATCCTTACAAGAATACATCGCCATGGCTGAGTGTGAAGAGCAGCCCCAACTCCAAGACCCTTGGAGCATGATAGCTGCGGCCAAACAAAGTAATGAGGTAATGCTTAAAAACATGGAGGCCATCGTAAAAGCAGCGGACAAAGCAGAAGACTTTGGCAGCAGTGATATGTTTGCTACTTACATAGGAGCGCTAGAAAAGCAGAACTGGATGCTTGATGCGCTGCTACAGCGACCTTAAGCCTACCACGCTAAGTCATTTTTGTGAACACAATCTATGGCTGAGAGAAGTAGCAAAAGGTAACCCTTACCCTCGAGGTAGTGGCGTATCCCTGCTAGCAACAGCCTAGCAAGCTCAGTAAGTCAGTCTGGTGCCACCTCTCCGCAGGTAAATGAGCTACATAGGTAATCTGCTTGGTAGCTTTTAGGGCATCACAAAATACGTCAGCTTGGAAAGTTTGGGTAAAGTCCTGCACAGTAAAGAAAAAGTCAAACTGCTTGAGACGTGGAATTAGATAGCCTACAATAGCGTCTTCATGAGAAAGCATCCCATTTTTGACAAGCCTGAAAGTACAATTTTCTGTTTCAGACAAGAAATGGACTATATACTTGGTGGCTTGGCTGGGCGTATCCAAACGCCAGTCTGCTGCTTGGGCCAACCTCAGCGAAGCTACCTGATTGATGAGCCAGGATAGCTTGTAGGCTTTTTGCACACTAGTGATGCCGAGTACAGTAACATCCTCCAGCGGATAAGGCGTAAGGAGTTGCTTCCTTTTCAAAGGATGACCATTGTAGTCTTTCATGTACTTAACTATAGGACGTAGCTGTCTAGTGAGAGCTATGAACACAGCTTTGCAAAATGCATAATAATCCATTTATTTGCAGGCTCTTTCACTAAACACCCAATAAATAATGTCAGAAATACAAGCAAAAGTAACTACAATCGTTGTTGATAAGCTTGGCGTTGAGGCCGCAGATGTTAAACTTGAATCTCATCTTCAGAACGACTTAGGAGCAGATTCGCTCGATACGGTAGAGCTCGTTATGGAGTTTGAAAAAGAATTTGACGTCTCTATCCCAGACGATGAAGCAGAAAAAATTCAGACCGTAGGCGAAGCTGTTGCCTGGCTAGATAAAAACGCAAAATAAAGCCAAAGGCTGACCTATATATTAGTTCGAGTACCGCTTAATTAGGCTCATGAATATAAAAAGAGTAGTTGTAACCGGCCTGGGCGCGCTAACACCCATTGGCAACCATGTAGCAGCTTACTGGCAAGCACTTACGCAGGGAGTGAGTGGTGCTGCCCCCATCACCCGGTTTGATGCCTCCAAATACAAGACTCGTTTCGCTTGTGAGCTCAAAGGCTATCAACCTGAAGACCACTTTGATCGCAAAGAAGCCAAGAAAATGGACCTCTGCTCTCAATACGCGATTGTAGCCTGTGAAGAAGCCATCAAAGACGCCCAATTAAACCTCAAGCAAGAAAACCTAGAAAGGATAGGGGTCGTCTGGGCAACAGGGGTAGGGGGGCTGGAGAGTGCTACCAGGTACATTATAGAATTTGCACAAGGCGGAGATACGCCTAAGATAAACCCCTTTTTTATCCCCAAGATGATTACAGATATGCCTGCAGGGCACATCTCGATCAAATACGGGCTACAAGGGCCTAACTTTGCTACTGTTTCTGCTTGTGCTTCTGCCAATAATGCCCTGATCGATGCTGCGCAACTTATTCAGCTGGGACATGCCGATGTAATAGTAGCCGGCGGGTCAGAAGCGCCTATTGTCGATGTAGGTATCAGCGGATTCAACGCCATTAAAGCACTCTCAGAACGCAATGAAAGTCCTCAGACTGCTTCCAGGCCCTTTGACAAAGACAGAGACGGCTTTGTGATGGGAGAAGGCGCTGGGGCGCTTATCCTAGAGTCTTACGAGCATGCCCAAGCCCGCGGAGCTCAAATCTATGCAGAACTCATTGGCGTAGGCTTGTCAGCCGATGCACACCACATCACCGCCCCCCATCCTGAGGGCAGGGGGTTAGCCCTAGTCATGACCAACGCCCTGCGTAATGCAGGCATCCAACCGCACGACATCGACTATATCAATGTACATGGTACTTCCACACCTCCGGGAGATATAACTGAGGCAAAGGGGATCCAACAAGTCTTTGGAGAAGATGCTTATCAGCTCAACATTAGCTCTACCAAATCCATGACTGGCCATCTACTGGGTGCTTCGGGTGCGGTAGAGTCTATTGCGAGTATCTTGGCTTTGCAGCACCAGATGGTTCCGCCTACTATCAATCACTTTACCGATGACGAAGCACTTGATCCTAGGCTCAACTTTACCTTTAACAAAGCCCAGTCCAGACCCCTCAATATCGCCCTCAGTAACAGCTTTGGCTTTGGAGGGCACAACACCTCTGTCATCTTTAAAAAGTGGGAGGCATAGTGAGGTTTTTGCTCAGCCAACTATTCTCTACCCAGAGTCCCCAAGAAAAGCAGCTTAAAAAAGCCTTGTATACAATGACTGGCCTTAGGCCAGGCAACCTAAAGCTTTATAAACTGGCCCTCCAGCACCGCTCTGTCCAAAATGGAGAAGCCTCGAATGAGCGCCTAGAATTTTTAGGAGATGCCGTCTTATCATTGATCATAGGCGAATACCTCTTTAAAAAATACCCCTACAAAGAAGAAGGCTTTCTAACCGAAATCAGGTCACGTATTGTCAATCGCGCCTCTTTAGGCCGACTAGCTAAAAAGATAGGGGTACATACCTTGCTGCAATACGACAAAAGTGTATTACAAGGAGGCGGCAGATTCATTTATGGGAATGCACTAGAAGCCTTGATCGGGGCCGTGTACTTAGACAAAGGCTACAAAGGCTGTCAAAAATTTGTACTGAATCGCTTGCTCCACCTCTACATCGACTTAGAAGATTTAATCCACAACGATACGAACTATAAAAGCCGGTTAGTTACCTGGGCTAATAGAAACCGGCAAAAGGTGCAGTTTGAGATCATCGCTGCCGAGCAGGTACAAGGACGCAAAGAATTTACTGCCCATGCCATACTCGACGGCCAGGTAGTGGGGCAGGCCCAAGGCAGTAACAAAAAACAAGCAGAACAAAACGCAGCCCTAGTTGCTCTGAAGGCCCTCACTGAGGATATGCCTGCATCGCAAGAGCAAGCCTTTTAGCATAGCCATGCTGCTTGTAACTTGTACAGTAAGGTGTAACTTTGTGCCTAGTTTTGCGCATGTGGTGGAATTGGTAGACACGCCATCTTGAGGGGGTGGTGCCTTCTGGGTGTGGGGGTTCGAATCCCCCCGTGCGCACTTCAGACCGTCAAAAGGCCCTCTTATGCAACTTGATATTCCTCTTTTCAAAAAGATTTGCGAGACTCCAGGCCCCTCAGGTTTCGAACAACGCATACGTCGACTCATTGTCGATGAAGTTACTCCCTTGGTAGACCATGTAGAGATAGACAATCTAGGCAATGTCATCGCCCTCAAGCGAGGGACTAACAATGCTTCCAGTAAAAAGTTGATGGTGGCTGCGCATATGGACGAGCTGGGCATGCTGGTGAAACATATCGATGAAGAAGGCTACTTACATTTTCATACTTTAGGGGGCTTTGACCCCAAAACATTGACTGCACAGCGCGTCATTGTGCATGGCAAAAAAGACCTCATTGGTGTTTTAGGAGGGAAGCCAATACACTTTATGGCAGAGGAGGAACGCAAGCGCTCCCCTAAACTCGAAGATTACTTCATCGATCTAGGCATGCGCCGTGAAGAAGTCGTCCAGTACGTCAGTGTCGGCAATCCTGTGACCCGAGAAAGAACGCTGATCAAGATGGGTGACTGCCTCAATGGCAAATCGCTGGACAACCGTACTGGCGTATTTGTGCTCATAGAGACACTGCGTGCTTTAGAAGCAGTTCCTTACGATGTCTATGCGGTCTTTACCGTACAAGAAGAAGTGGGACTGCGTGGAGCCACTGTGGCTGCCCATCACATCAATCCAGATTTTGGCTTGGCCCTTGATACAACTACCTCGCTTGATTTGCCTACCTCAAAGCCTCATGAAAAGGCGGCTCGACTAGGTCAGGGTGTAGGCATAAAAATCATGGACTCTCAGACCATCTGTGATTACCGCATGGTTGACTTTCTAAAAGCCCAGGCTGAGCAGCATCATATTCCCTGGCAAGCTGATCTCAAGGCGGTTGGAGGAACGGATACAGCACCGGTACAACGTATGGGACAAGATGGGGCTATTGCAGGTGCCGTTTCCATTCCTATTCGCTATGCCCACCAGAGCGTAGAGACTGTGCATCAGCAAGATGTATACGCTGCTATACAGCTTTTGCGTGTAGCCCTGGCGTATATAGACACTTATGACTGGCAGCATATTTAATAATGGAAATACCCCAATGATTAAATAATCTAATAACCAAATGAATATTTGGGTGATTAGCTCAGTTGGTTTAGAGCGTCCCGTTGACATCGGGGAGGTCGCTGGTTCGAATCCAGTATCGCCCACATTTCATTTCCTGATTTGTTTATTGAGAGATTATTTGATTGCTGCTCGGTATAAAACGAGGTTATGGATTCAATCCCTGACCAATCTTGAGTCGATCGGATGAATTACCTTAGTGTAAGTGCCCTCTCTCGCTGATCTTGTACTTAACTTATCTTCCTCTAGCACAAACGCTTTTTTCTGTCTGTATCATTTATTTTGTCTCTGTAAATTTGAAAGATATATAGCTCTTTTAGGCATATACTTGACAAAGGAATCAGCCGGGCAAGGTTACCTCAATTAACTTTAAATGAGTTCACCAAACTAAGAGCCGATGCATTGTATTTGGAGGCCCTGAGAAATATTTGAAGAGGTTTTGAAATTGAAAAATGATTAATTGATGGACTTGATAGAGCAAGGAATAGCCAAAAAACTTATCTCATTTGACGAAGAGCGCAAATATATCACTTACGTTCACCAGAAAAAGAAAAGAAACTATACTAATCCCGAAGAACAGGTTCAAGCTGAAGCTTTTCTAAAACTTACTCTTGTTTATAATTATCCCGTAGAAAAGATTAAACAGTTTGTTACTATTCCAATGGGAGCATCTTCTAAAGAGGCCGATATAGTAGTTTATAATGATAATGAATATTCAGAGCCGTACATTATTGTTGAATGTAAGAAGCCAGAAGTTTCGGAAGCAGAGTTTGATAACGCTATTGGACAGGGTTTTTCTTACTGCTATGCAACCCCAAAAACCGTAAAATTCCTTTGGGTAACATCAGGAATCAAAGACCGCTGCTTTGAAGTCAATAAAGAAAAAGAAGAGCATGTTTCCATTCCTGATATTCCACATCATGGTGGTACCCAATTATCCAAATACAAATATGCTCAAGGGGGCACAAATCATAATAATGTAGCTGCGCATGGAAAGCAAAAGTATTTTGAGCTGGAGGCGGTAAGCGAAGAGGAATTGACCAGGCGTTTCAGAATGGCTCACCAGTCCCTTTGGGCAGGTGGGGAACTCAACCCTTCAGAGGCATTTGATGAACTAGATAAGCTCATTTTCTGTAAGATATGGGACGAACGTCATTCACGTAATCCAGGAGACCCTTACCAATTCCAAATCTTCAAGGAAAGTACCGAAGAAGAAACCACACAAGAACTATATAAGCGCATACTCGCTTTGTATGCCGAAGGTAAAGAGCAAGACCCGGAAGTCTTCAAAGACGACATTCGGTTGAATGCCGCCAAAGTGAGAACAGTAGTCACCTATCTGGAAGGTATCAACCTTGGCAAAACAGACTTAGACAGTAAAGGTCGTGCCTTTGAAGCATTTGTGGGCAGTTACTTCAGAGGTGATTTTGGGCAGTTCTTTACTCCAAGAAACATTGTAAAGTTCATCGTCGATGTTTTACCCATCAAAAACACTTCCAGGGTACTTGACACCTCTTGTGGTAGTGGTGGATTCCTCTTATATGCTTTAGATAAGGTCAGGGCACAGGCAAGCGGCTACTATGATGAATCCTCAGTGGAGCATTATAAGTATTGGCATGATTTCGCTGAAAAGAACTTATTCGGTATCGAGATCAACGAGCAGATTGCTAGAACCGCTAAAATGAATATGATTATTCATGATGACGGCCACACCAACGTAATTGCCTCAGATGGCCTTGAAACAAGCAAAGAACTGAATAAGGTTCATGAAAAGAATGGGTTTAAATATAATTCCTTCGACTTTATCATTACCAATCCACCTTTTGGCGCTACAGTAAAGCAAACCGAGAAGGCTTATATGAATCAATACCGAATGGCTATCAAAGATGCCGATTGGTTAGATGTAAAAAATCAGGGCGCAAAAAACAGAGCCAATCAGAGTACTGAGGTAATGTTCATTGAGCAGTGCTATAATTTCTTGAAACCAGGTGGCTACTTAGCTATTGTTGTTCCTGATGGCATCCTAACCAATAGCAGCCTGCAATATGTAAGAGACCAAATAGAAGACTGGTACAGGATAGTTGCCGTTATTTCCATGCCACAAGATGCGTTTTCCCATACAGGAGCAGCAGTAAAAAGCTCGGTAATGTTCTTGCGAAAGCTCACTACTAAGCGCAGTGATGCTATTAGCACAAAAAAAGTAAGTGTGCAAAACAAGATTCTTGAAGACCAAAAATTCAAGGAGAAAGTAGCCAATTGGGAAAAGGAAAAGAAAGAAATTCTAAAAGACCGTACAGGCTTTGACAATACAACAGGCAAGACAGAGAAGAAGGACATAGAAGCAACGCAGGAGTTTAAAGATTGGAAGGCAGCAATCAATGCTGAATACAGTCAAAAAATCAATGACCTAAAAGAGCAGCTAGCAGACCTCTATTGGGCAGAGAAGAGAAAAGTATTAGACGACTATCCAATATTTATGGCCATAGCCGAAGAAATTGGATATGATGCTACAGGAAAAACGATCAATGAGAATGAATTAGAAATAATTGTTCCTGAGCTCAAAAAATTCATTGAATTGGTAAATCAACAGGATAAATAATGGCTGCGTATTCAATACCTGATCCAATAAAATCCGTTGCATTTCTGATTCAGAGTAGTCAGATAGATGGAAGACTAGACCCAAATTACAATTGGTTAAAAATTCAAGTAGAACAGGAATTATCTAGATCGATTTATCCAGTTTCAAGGATTAAAGATGTCCTTTCTAAAATTCAATATGGTACTTCAAGTCTTGCAAACATTGCAGGAAAGGGGTTCCCTATTATTCGAATGAATAACATTCAGAATGATGATCTTGATTTAACTGATATAAAATACATTGAATTATCAAAAAAGGAAGCTGATAATATCACTTTAAATAAAGGTGATATTCTTTTCAACCGCACTAATTCAAAAGAATTAGTCGGTAAATGTGTAGTATTTAATGAAGATGACAAATGGGTTTACGCTTCCTATATAATTAGGGTCGTTCTCGATCAGACAAGAATTTTACCCAAATACGCCTCTTATTTTCTGAATGCCAGACTTGGCAGATTACAAGTTGATTGTATCAGTCGTCAGATTGCAGGAATGACAAATATTAATGCTGAAGAAATTAAGTCACTAAAACTCATTCTACCACCGATTTCAAAACAAAAGGAATTTGTATCGATAATAGATTCTGCAAAAAATAGAAAGTATGCTTTGAAAGAAGAAGCTGCTGAAATCCTAGATTCTATCGACTCCTACATTCTCCATGAACTTGGAATTACCTTGCCTGAGAAAGATGCCAGTATTGAAGCTAGAATGTTTCAAACCACTTTTACACAGCTTTCAGGTAGAAGGTTCGATCCAAAACTCTTTGATACCCACGCCCAAAATCTATTTGTAGCAGTTGAAAATGCACCTTTCCCGAAAGAAAAATTAAAGAACCTGATAATACATTCAGCAGCAGGTGATTGGGGGTTAGATGAAGAATTGGAAGTAAAGGAACAAGAATATGAAACCTGCTTAGTAATCAGAGCTACTGAATTTGATAACCTCTACAACCTCAAGCTAGAAAATGACAGGGTTAAATACAGAAAGATCAAAAAGAATAGGATCAAACAACTTGATATTCTGCCTTATGATTTGCTCATAGAAAAATCGGGAGGCAGCCCCAATCAGCCAGTTGGCCGAATCTCATTACTCACAGAAGATTTGTTTGAAAACAATACGCTATTATGTTATAGCAACTTCATACATAAGATTAGAGTGGACACTACAAAAGTTAACCCTTCCTATTTATTCTGCTTTCTCAAAACCATTCACAATATTAAAATTACGGAGATCATGCAAAGCCAAACCAACGGTATACGCAATCTCATAATGGGTGAATACTTCAACCAATCTATTATTCTACCAAGATTGGATAAGCAAAAAGAAATAGGCAAAGAAGCCAACAGAAGAAGGGTTGAAGCACAGCGATTGACATTAGAAGCTGATATGGTCTTAGAAGATGCTAGATTAGAAATTGAAGAAATGATATTAAAAAAATAGGCCACTCCACTGCTGAAAAAATAGGTTGTGTAATCCCTCTTTACCTGGCACTAGCGTAAGTTAAGCCAACAATCAACAAGTCAATCAATCAACTCATGAAATGCCACACCACAATGCCCATACTCACCGATACATTGAGTGAATGTTTGACGCCCTGCTGAGGAATTTCTACACAGGCATCGCAAGCCGCTAAAACATCATCCTGCACACCAAACACCTCGTGGCCAAAAACAAGCGCATAAGGCTGCCCAGCAGCCGGCGTAAAAACATCCAACCCCTCACTACCCGCTGCCTGCTCTACAGCCACCACCTGATAACCCGTTGCTTTTAGACGATCAATAACCGATAGCGTATCCTCAGCATGCTCCCAAGCTACATGTGCCTCTGCTCCCAAAGCGGTTTTGTGAATCTCTCGGTGAGGCGGCGTGCCCGTAATGCCACACAAATAAATTTTCTCCAACAGAAAAGCATCTGCAATACGAAAAGCCGCCCCTACATTATGCATACTTCGGACGTTATCGAGCACCAACACCAAAGGCTTCTTTTTACTAACTTGAAACGCTTCAGGTGACAGGCGCGATAGCTCGTGCGTTTGTAGCTTTCTCATCATTTTTAATAAAAACTATACAGGTTGGTGAGTACAAAGCTAAGGGGCCATTGTACAAGCTACAATGCGCGTACCCCACCTGTGTAAACCTGAGGCAATAATGCAGTGACGGTTGCAATCACATCCCCATGAAATACCAGGCCAAGCCCCGCAAACAGTCTAAATCTTTAGCCCCGCACAAAGAAACCCCTTTGATGCGGCAATACAGTCAGCTGAAAGCCAAGTACCCCGGGGCGCTGTTACTCTTTCGGGTGGGGGATTTTTACGAAACCTTTGGCGAAGATGCCATCAAGACCAGTAAAATTCTTGATATTGTCCTTACCAAGCGCTCCAATAGCAATGCAGCAGCCGTAGAACTCGCTGGTTTTCCTCATCATGCCCTAGACACCTACCTGCCCAAGCTAGTCAGGGCAGGGCATCGCGTTGCCATTTGCGATCAGCTCGAAGATCCCAAAACAGTCAAAGGTCTTGTCAAGCGCGGCGTCACCGAGCTCGTTACGCCTGGACTGGCCTACAACGACCAGGTACTAGACCAGAAGCATAATAACTATTTGGCCTCCCTGTATTTTGCTAAAGACGAGCTTGGTATTGCTTTCTTAGATTTGTCTACAGGAGAGTTTCTAGTAGCCCAGGGCGCCGCTTCCTATGTAGACAAGCTGGTGCAGAGCTTTAATCCTTCAGAAATTATTCTGAGCAAAAAGCAGCAACAAGACTTTCAGGCCACTTTTAAAGACCAGTACAACAGTCATGGCCTGGAAGAGTGGGTATACCACTTTGATTATGCCCATGAGCGTCTGAATGAACACTTTGCCACCACCTCGCTCAAAGGCTTTGGCATCGAAAAACTTCCCCTAGGCATCATTGCTGCCGGTGCTGTGTTGCGTTACCTAGAGGAAACAGAACACAAAGAGATCAAGCACATTACCTCCATTGCCCGCATTGAAGAAGATAAATACGTGTGGTTAGACCGGTTTACCATCAGGAACCTCGAACTGCTCTATCCCCAGCACGAAGAAGGCGTCTCCCTCATCGAAGTACTCGACAAAACAGTCACCCCCATGGGCGCGCGGCTCCTGAAAAAATGGGTCGTCCTGCCCCTTAAAGACCCCCATGCCATTCAGCAGCGCCTCGATACCGTCGAAGTATTCGTCCAAGACCCCAACCTATGGCAAAACACTTTTCAAGCCCTCAAGCAAGTAGGCGACTTAGAGCGTCTCATTTCCAAAGTGTCTGTAGGCAGAGCCAACCCCCGCGAGCTCCTGGCTCTGAAAAAGGCCCTGCGGCAAATTGCCCCGATCCAACGCCAGCTCCAAGCAAGCACCCATGAGCTGCTGCTCAAGCTCAGCGGCCAACTTCATCGCTGCGAATTTTTGCTCGACAAGATCGAACAGACCCTCCAAGAGAATCCACCCCTAGTGACCAACCAGGGCGGATTGATCAAAGAAGGCATCCTCCCAGAACTCGATGAGCTCAGAAAAATAGCCCATACTGGCAAAGACTATCTCCTCCAGATACAACAAAAAGAAAGCAAGCAAACTGGAATTCCCTCCCTCAAAGTCGCTTATAATAAAGTGTTTGGCTACTACCTCGAAGTGACCAATGCCCACAAAGCCAAAGTACCTGCCAACTGGATTCGCAAACAAACCCTCGTCAATGCAGAACGGTACGTCACCGAAGAGCTAAAACACTACGAAGAAAAAATTATCCATGCAGAAGAAAAGCTAACCACCCTCGAGCAGAAACTCTACCAGGAGCTCGTCAGCGAGGCCGCCGAGTTCGTCCCCCAAGTCCAGCAAAACGCCCGCGTGCTGGCCCAACTAGACTGCTACCTGTCCTTTGCCCAAGAAGCCCGCAAGCACCATTACGCCAAGCCATTGGTCAACGAAAGCAAGACCATCGAAATTAAGGCGGGGCGGCATCCGGTGATTGAGCAGCAACTGCCCCTCGATGAAAGCTATGTGCCCAATGATGTCTACCTGGACAATGACACGCAACAAATCATGATCATCACCGGCCCCAACATGGCGGGAAAGTCGGCCTTGCTCCGCCAGGTAGCCCTGATTGTGCTTATGGCCCAGATCGGCACCTTTGTGCCGGCTGAGAGTGCATCTATTGGTCTGGTCGATAAAGTATTTACCCGGGTAGGCGCTTCTGATAACCTGGCCAAAGGCGAGTCGACTTTTATGATGGAGATGACCGAGACGGCTAGCATTATGAATAACCTGAGTGATCGTAGCCTGGTACTCATGGATGAGATTGGCCGTGGAACGAGCACATATGATGGCATCTCCATTGCTTGGTCTATTGTAGAATACCTCCACAACCACCCCAAGTACCGTGCTAAGACCCTTTTTGCTACGCACTATCACGAGCTCAACCAACTAGCCGAAGAGTTAGCACGCGTCAAAAACTTCAATGTGGCAGTCAAAGAAGTGAACAACAAGGTGCTTTTCTTGCGGCAGCTTCGTGCTGGCGGGAGCGAACACAGCTTTGGCATCCACGTCGCCCAAATGGCCGGCATGCCCCCCCAAGTCGTCCACCGCGCCAATGACATC
>JBCCWZ010000001.1:0-54411 GCA_039192615.1 Bacteroidota bacterium | reverse complement strand
CCAAAATGAGAAAGGGATAACGCTCTTCTTACACCCTTATCTATACGCGTACTTTACCACAGGCTTCCCCTCTAAGCGACTCCGATGGTTATTCCGCTACCAAAGATGGGTCAGACTTGCAGAAGACTCCTCTATGGGCGTCACTGAATTTAGATTCATCAATAAGCAAGGCGAAGAGATCGAGCTTACCCATTGAGTTATTTTTCTATTATAACATTGAGCTATTGCAGAGTCTCTTCATCGCGATAGCCCTTGCTCTTCAGACATTTACATGTCGTTCTGCCCGGTAAGAAGACCGTACTAAAGGCCCAGACTCTACATACTTGAGCCCTCTTTTTAGCCCCTCCTCCTTAAAATGAGCAAACTTAGCCGGAGGCACATATTCCACTACCTCCAGGTGCAACGGCGTAGGCTGCAGGTATTGCCCTATCGTCAGAATATCCAGGCCATGCGCCACTAAATCGTCCATGGTTTGGTAAACCTCCTCATCGGTTTCTCCCAGCCCGAGCATAATGCCTGATTTGGTTCTTTTGCCATACGCCTTCGTCAGCTTGATTTGCTCTAAGCTCCGCGCATACTTGGCTTGGGGCCGCACCTTGCGGTAAAGGCGCTCCACAGTTTCCATGTTATGCGACACCACTTCTTGGCCCGCCTCAATCATTCTGTATAGCGCTTCCCAAGTGCCTTTGACATCGGGGATAAGCGTTTCGATGGTAGTGTCAGGGCAAAGTTTTTTGACTTCCTGGACGGTCTGGAACCAGATTTCTGCGCCGCGATCTTTGAGCTCATCCCGATTGACCGAAGTAATGACGGCATGCTTAACGCCCATCAGCTGGATCGCCTGGGCTACCCGCTGGGGCTCTTCAGTGTCATACTCTGGGGGCCGGCCCGTAGCTACAGCACAAAAACCACAGCCCCGGGTACAGACATTGCCCAAAATCATAAATGTGGCCGTGCCTGCTCCCCAACACTCGCCCATATTCGGGCAATTGCCACTGGTACAGATAGTGTGGAGCTTATACTGGTCTACGATGTTACGCACCTTCGTATACTCTCTACCCACGGGCAGCTTCACACGCAGCCAGTCTGGTTTTTTGGTCCTTTCCTTTAGCGTAGTAGTAGGCTTATTGGGGCTAGATGTAGTAGCAGATTGATGGCTCATGGTAACCACTGTTTGGGAGCAGCTAAAATACCAGCAATTCACGGGAGCACCAAGCTGCCGCCACGGCACTAAAAAGGCTGCCTAAATAGGCAGCCTTGGTATGAGGTGGGTATATACGCTTGGCTAGCTGTGGTAGTTATTGACAAAAGTCAAGCTAGTAAATGCCTAGCGGCCATCTAATATAGGCGATAACATGACTACATAATGACTCATACGGTGTAACTTAGCAGTATGATTGCCTTTAAAAGCTTTACCCTCGATAATGGTCTGCGGGTTATTGTCCACGAAGACCCTAGCAGTGCCATTGCCGTGGTGGACATCATGTATGACGTGGGGTCGCGGGATGAGGCACCTAACAAAACGGGCTTTGCGCATTTGTTTGAGCATCTGATGTTTGGCGGATCAAAGCACATCCCGGCCTACGACCAGGCGCTACAGCAAGTAGGGGGTGACAACAATGCCTACACGACCCCAGATGTGACGAACTATTACTGTACACTACCTGCTTCCAATCTAGAAACGGCTTTCTGGCTCGAATCAGACCGTATGTTAGGGTTATCTTTTGATCCACAGGTCTTGGCTGTGCAGCAAAAAGTGGTCATTGAGGAGTTTAAAGAAAGCTATCTGAACCAACCTTATGGAGATGTATGGCTCAAGTTGTGTGACTTAGCTTATACCCAGCATCCTTACCGCTGGCCAACGATTGGCCAAGAGATAGGGCACATCGAGTGCGCTACGATGGACATGGTGAAAGCCTTTTTTCATCAATTTTATGTACCCAATAATGCCGTACTCGTCGTAGCAGGGGGTGTGAAGCTAGAAGAAGTCAAGCAACTCAGCAAAAAATGGTTTGAGCCTATTCCACCTGGCGAAGTGCCCCCCAGAAACCTGCCTCAAGAGCCTCCCCAAAACGCCCCTAGAAGCCTGACTATCACCGCGGATGTACCCCTGAATGCCCTGTACAAAGCCTATCATATACCCGGTCGTTTGGCGCCAGATTACCATACGGTTGAGTTAATGACTGATATCTTAGGTGGAAGCAAGTCGTCTAGGTTGTACGAGAAGCTGGTCGATACCCAGCAGTATTTTGATACCATAAGTGCCTACACGACCGAGACCATTGATCCAGGTTTGTGCATCATTAGTGGGAGCCTCAACAATGATGTTTCTTTTGAGGCTGCTGAAGCGGCCCTACAGACGATTATGGAGCCTCTACAACACCAACCTGTAGCAGCCCAAGAGGTGGAGAAGGCCAAGAACCAGCGGGAAGCGTACCAGGTATTTGAAGCGGTAGATTTGCTGCATCGAGCCCAGGAACTAGCTATGGCCACGGTGTTGGGTGATACTGACTTGGTGAATCAGGAGTTGGCAAGCCTACACAGGGTTACGCCCGAAGGGATACAGCAGGTAGCCCAGCGTATCTTCAAAGCTGACAATTGCTCTACGATTTACTACCAGCGTCAAGCAGCAACGAAGGGCAGCTAAGTCTATCACCGATGCACCAGCTTCAGTTAATTACTACTCAGGACGGTACGCATACTTTACGGATACCTGCCCTGAACGAAACCTATCATTCTACCCATGGCGCTATTCAGGAATCCCAGCATGCATTTATCCAACAAGGACTCATACACTTGCTCAGAGAGCCATCGCCGTCCGGTACCTCAAACTTCTCGAGGTAGGGCTAGGCACTGGCCTGAATGTGCTACTGACTTACCTAGCACTGCTAAACAACCCCTTACATATTGTCTACACTGGCTTAGAGCCCTATCCAGTTCCGAAGGAGTATATAAAAAGGCTTAATTATATAACACAGCTAGCCTAAGGGGGATATCATGTGGTTAGCCAGCAGGAGCTGCAGACAACGTTTGAGAAGATACACCAAGGAGGAGCCACTGCTGTCTGCCCCCTATCAGATCGCTTTTTACTGCAGAAGTATGAGCAGCCGCTTAAGGCTTTTAATACTCCGCCCCAGGTGTTTGACCTCGTCTATTTTGACGCCTTTGCCCCGAGCAAGCAGCCGGCTATGTGGGAGTTTACGTTACTGCACAAGGTATGGCAGATGATGAAAAATGGTGGGATAATGGTTACTTATTGTGCGCAAGGGAGGCTTAAACACCAGCTCCGGGCGCTAGGTATGGACGTAGAAACGATTCCTGGGCCGCCTGGAAAAAGAGAGATGACAAGCGCCCAAAAGAAAAACAGTGTCTAAGTGAGAGACGCTATGCAGTACTGGGTGCTTGGCTGTTAGCAATAGAAAATTGGGTGTGGCTACAGTATTTGTCGGGCCTCTTCAAGAGAAAGTAGCAACCTATGCCTTGATCTCTACCTCTACACCACTCGGTAGCTCGAGTTTCATCAATGCATCAACGGCTTTGGAGTTGTTGGCGTAGATGTCAATGAGCCTTTTGTAGGTAGCGTACTGAAACTGCTCTCTGGACTTTTTGCTCACATGAGGAGATCTCAGTACAGTGTAGATTTCTTTTTGGCTGGGGAGGGGTACTGGGCCGCTGACAATGGCGCCAGTGGCTTTGACAGCCGTTACAATTTTTTCTGACGACTTGTCGATCAGGTTGTGATCGTACGATTTGAGCTTGATACGGATTTTTTGATTCATGGGTCGGTTATTTTGCGGCGGCTCCTTTGACTTTTTCGATAATCTCTTCGCTGAGGTTTTTAGGTACTTTCTCGTAGTGAGAGAAGGTGAGCGTAGCAGCAGCTCGGCCTGAGGTAATGGTACGTAGATCTGTGACATACCCAAAGAGCTCTGCGAGTGGTACATCTGCTTTGACTGCTTGCACGCCTCCTTTGGCCTCCATGCCTTTCATGATCCCTCTTCTCTTATTCAGGTCACCAGTTACAGACCCTGTATATTCATCTGGCGTGGTCACTTCTACGGCCATGATAGGCTCCATCAGTACGGGACTCGCTTTTTTGGCGGCTTCTTTGAAGCCTAGTCTAGCTGCCAGTTCGAAGGAAAGGGAGTCTGAGTCTACATCGTGGAAGGATCCGTGGAATAACCTGACTTTCATGGCTTCTACGGGGTAGCCTGCTAACGGGCCGTTGACCATCGCAGACTCAAATCCTTTTTGGACAGCAGGGATGAATTCTTTAGGGATGGCTCCCCCTACAATAGCATTCACAAACTCTAGTCCTTGCTTATCATCTTCTCTGGGGCTTAGTTCAAAGACAATGTCTGCAAACTTACCTCTACCACCACTTTGCTTTTTGTAAACCTCTTTGTGTTCGATGCCTGTAGTAATGGCTTCTTTGTAGGCCACCTGAGGTGCCCCTTGGTTGATCTCCAGCTTGAATTCTCGCTTTAGACGGTCGATGATAATCTCTAGGTGTAACTCGCCCATACCTTTCAGAATGGTCTGGCCAGTCTCTTCGTTGGTTTCTACCCTGAGTGTAGGGTCTTCTTCTACCAGCTTGGAAATAGCCATGGAGAGCTTGTCTACATCGGCTTGCTTCTTGGGCTCAATGGAGTAACCAATCACAGGCTCTGGGAAAGAAATCGACTCGAGGACAATTCTGTTTTTCTCATCAGTGAGGGTATCACCAGTTTTGATGTCCTTAAATCCTACACAAGCACATATATCCCCTGCTTCGACTTTGTCGATCGGGTTTTGCTTGTTAGAGTGCATCTGCATCAAGCGAGAAATACGCTCTTTTTTGCCTGTTCGGTTGTTATACACATAAGAACCCGCATCGAGGCTGCCAGAGTACACCCGCATAAAGGCCAGTCTTCCCACAAATGGGTCGGTAGTAATCTTGAAGGCAAGCGCAGCAAAAGGTTCTTGAACGGCTGGCTTTCTCGTTTCTTCTTGCTCAGTGGTAGGGTTGGTACCTTTTATAGCCGGCAGGTCGACAGGAGAGGGCAGATAAGAGCACACGGCGTCTAGGAGTGCTTGAACGCCTTTGTTTTTGAAGGCTGAGCCACACAGCACGGGCGAGAAGGATAAGTCGATCACAGCTTTGCGGATAGCGGCAATCATTTCCTCTTTGGTGATACTGTTAGGGTCTTCAAAGAATTTTTCTAACAAAGCATCATCGTAGGAGGCAACACTTTCTACCAACTTTTGGCGCCATTCTTCGGCTGTAGCTTGGAGGTCTTCTGGAATAGGCACTACTTCATAAGTCATGCCCAAATCCTCCTCGTTCCAAATGATGGCTTGGTTAGTAATTAGATCTACAACGCCTTTGAAGCTGTCTTCACTGCCAATAGGAATCTGCAGTGGCACTGGGTTAGCACCTAGTTTGTCTTTGATTTCTGCCACGGCCTTGAAGAAGTCGGCCCCGGCCCTATCCATTTTATTGATAAAGCAGATACGAGGCACCCGGTACTTGTCAGCTTGGCGCCATACGGTTTCTGATTGGGGTTCCACACCAGATACAGCGCAGAAAAGGGCTACGGCGCCATCGAGCACGCGCAAAGAACGCTCTACTTCTACCGTAAAGTCAACGTGGCCAGGCGTGTCGATGATATTGACCTTGTACTCCTGGGTATCTTCGGTGGCTTTGCCTTGTGAGGTAGGGTATTTCCAGAACGTGGTTGTAGCGGCAGAGGTGATCGTGATCCCTCTTTCTTGCTCCTGCTCCATCCAGTCCATCACGGCACCCCCGTCATGTACCTCGCCAATTTTGTGCGTCAGCCCCGTATAGTAAAGGATACGTTCGGTAGTGGTCGTCTTACCAGCATCGATGTGGGCCATGATGCCGATGTTCCTTAAAAATTTTAGTTCCTTGCTCATGGCTAAATTCTGAAATGTGAAAATGCTCTGTTGGATTCAGCCATCTTGTGGGTGTCATTCTTCTTCTTTACTGCATTGCCTTCTCCCTTAGAAGCTGCTATCGTCTCATTGACCAATCTTTCGGTCATGGTCTTTTCGCCTCGATTTCTGGCCGCTGTGATGAGCCATTTGATACCTAAGGCAACCTTTCGATCTGATCTGACTTCCACTGGCACTTGAAAGGTAGCACCGCCTACGCGTCTTCTTTTGACTTCAATGGCCGGAATTACATTGTTCAATGCTTTTTTCCATACCTCAAGCCCTGCTTCCTCTGTTTTTGCAGCAATTTGATCGATAGCGTCATAAAACAAAGCATAAGCGAGGCTCTTTTTTCCATCTTTCATCAAGGAATTGACGAACCTAGTTACTAGTTGGTCTTTATACTTAGGATCCGGTAAGAGGGGTCTTTTTTTGGCTTGTCCTTTTCTCATTGGCTGATTGAGTGATTGGTTGTCAGGTTGATTAAGCGCTTTGCGTTTTCGGAGAGCTTAATCATAAGTTACGCTTCATCTATACATTATTTTTTAGGCACTTTGGCACCGTAGATGGATCGTCCTTGTTTTCTTCCTTCTACGCCGGCTGTATCAAGCGTACCTCGTATGATGGTGTATTTCACACCGGCCAAGTCTTTGGGGCCTCCCCCTCTGACCAAGACCATTGAGTGTTCTTGCAGGTTATGGCCTTCTCCAGGAATATAGGCCAATACCTCTTTGCCACTGGTCAGTCTTACCCGGGCTAGTTTCCTCATCGCTGAGTTCGGTTTTCGGGGTGTGGCAGTGTAAACTTTTGTGCAGACGCCTTTGCGCTGCGGACAGTTTTTTAGGGCAGGGGACTTGGATTTGCTGGTGAGCTTCTTTCTGCCTTTTCTGACTAACTGTTGGATGGTTAGCATGGGGTTATAATTTGAATTTGTTAGCGCTAATCTTCTTGTTCAAGACCGCAAATCTAGGGAAATACTCTATTGCAACCAAGCAAAAATAGAGTACAACTTATAGGGTGGCATGCTTGTGTTAATGGAAATTAGAGCAAGGTAGAATATTGCTATTTTAGGGGAAATAGGATGTCTATGACTAAAAAGAAACGATACCAGGCTTTTATCGACTATTTTACGCAGCATCAGCCTGACCCTACTACGGAGCTTTTGTATGATGATCCGTTTCAGTTGTTAGTAGCGGTTATTCTGAGCGCCCAGTGTACCGACAAGCGGGTCAACATGGCGACGCCTGCTTTATTTGCTGCTTTCCCTACCCCTATGCACCTGGCGCATAGCAGCTTTGAAGAAGTTTTCCCTTACATCAAGAGTATCTCTTACCCTAACAACAAGACTAAGCATTTACTCAGGATGGCCCAAATGCTGGTAGATGACTTTGATGGCGATATTCCTGAGCAGGTAGAAGACCTACAAAAGCTGCCCGGTGTAGGCAGAAAGACCGCTAATGTGGTCGCGTCGGTTTTGCATAACCAGCCCAGAATGGCTGTAGATACCCACGTATTTCGTGTCTCGAAGCGGCTTGGCTTAGTAGACGAAAGCGCTAAAACGCCCCTGGCCGTGGAGCAGCAGTTGGTGAAGCATATCCCCGAGGAGTACATCAGCAAGGCCCACCATTGGCTGATTTTGCATGGGCGGTATATATGCCTGGCGCGCAAACCTAAATGTGAAGTTTGTCCTCTGACTTCCTTTTGCTACTACTTTGCGCAACAGGCAGCAGGCTGATAGCACGAGACTCTAGATTATTAGCGGGCATTTGTAGGACTAGCTCGTCCTTTTTTATTCATAGCGCCACGTTAGTCCTTTAGGCGTATCCTGCAAGACTACGCCTAGTGCCTTGAGTTGAGCACGAATGGCATCCACCTGGTCATATTGTTTATTAGCCTTAGCCTGGCCATAAAGTCCTAGTAGCACATTGAGTAGTGCTGACGCATCGACTTGGGCTTCTTCTCGCAATCCTAGGATGTCTTGCACAAAGGTGACATAAGTAGTTCTCAAGCGCTCAAAAGTGGTCTTACCAAGGTCATTCGGGGCTAACTGGCCATTGCGCAAGGTATGGATCGTCTTGAGCAAACTGAATAATGCAGCCAGCACCTGTGCCGTATTCAAGTCATCATTCATGGCTTCGTAGCAACGATCGCAGTCTTGCTCCACTTGTGATACTACCTCAGGACTGGCACCTGCGTTGCTATCTGGCAGAGCAGTTAACTTCTGGAGTATCGGCAGGCCATTGATCAGCTTGCGATACCCCTGGTGAGCTGCCTGCAAAGCCTCGTTAGAAAAGCCCAGGGTACTGCGGTAATGCGCCTGCAACACGAAAAAGCGCAAAGTCATAGGGCTATACGCCTGGTCGAGCAGCGGGTGGGTACCCTGGAAAAGCTGCTCTAGGGTGATGAAGTTACCTAATGACTTCCCCATTTTTTGGCCATTGATGGTAATCAGGTTATGATGAAGCCAATAACGCGCCAGGGAGGTTTGGCAGGCCGCCTGGACTTGCGCCAATTCACACTCATGGTGCGGAAAGAGCAAGTCCATCCCTCCACCGTGGATGTCAAACTGGGGCCCCAGATACTTCGTGGCAATGGCCGCGCACTCGGTGTGCCAGCCTGGGAAGCCTTCGCCCCAGGGCGAAGGCCAACGCATCAGGTGGGAAGGAGTTGCCTTTTTCCACAACGCAAAATCTACTGAGTTCCGTTTTTCTTGCTGCCCTGTTAGCACTCGTGTTCCTGCCAACAAGTCTTCTAGCACCCTGCCCGAGAGCTGGCCATAGTTATGGGATTTGTTGTAAGCCAAGACATCAAAATACACCGACCCTTGAGTCTCATAGGCCAGACCAGCGTCTATGATCTGCTGGATCATGGCAATCTGTTCGGTGATATGGCCACTGGCCTGGGGCTCAATGCTAGGCGACTGTACATTCAACAACGCCATATCGTGGCGGTAGCTATTGGTGTAGCGCTGCACCACCTCCATCGGTGCCAACTCCTCCAGCGTGGCCTGTTGCCCAATCTTATCTGCCCCCTCATCCACATCCCTTTCCAAGTGCCCCACATCCGTGATGTTTCTGACATATCGCACCTGATAGCCTAGGTGCTTCAAGTACCGGAATAGCACATCAAAGTTGATCGCGCTGCGTGCATGCCCTAAGTGTGCATGGCCATAGACCGTAGGGCCACACACATACATCCCCACGCGAGGGGGATGGAGCGGCACAAAAGGTTCTTGCTGGCGGATGAGGGTGTTGTAGAGTTGGAGTTGGCCTTGCATAGGCACAAAGGTAACAGATTGCAGCTGCAAAACAGGAGGGGAATATCCTTAGACTCATGACCTCCAATAAGCACTTGGAGCGGTAATAGTAGCCAGGTAATTTTGTGTACAAAGCATATCGATAATGAAACGTAAAAGATGGCTATGGATGCCCATGATAGGGGCAGGTGTCTTAACACTGGCGAGTTGTCAGAACTAATTCCCATCGCCAGAGGAAAGCAAAAAAGAGAATGAGTATCGAGATACTCCGGGGGTACTAAAGATATCACTAAAGATATCACAGGAACCTGTTTCTGGGATCATGGCAGAATTATCTGCATCTGATAAGCTATGCGAAGAAGGAAAGCAGCTATGTGCGTGGGAAACGAAGAAGGTAATTCAAGAGCAGGAAGTGCGCGGCTCTGTATTAAAAACACAACCCGCTGTAGTAGAAATTCAATGTAAAATAAATCCAGAGGGAAGCTCCTCTACATATAGTGGACAAGGATCAGGGGTTCTTATTAGTAAGGATGGGTATATTATTACTAATAGTCATTGTATTTTTCCTGACAAATATAACCCAGCTATAGTAGTCACCGTATATGAGGATACGATAGTCGGGCGTGAGTATAAAGCTAAGCTAGTCAGGCGAAATAAAGAGCTAGACCTTGCGCTACTCAAGCTTCAAGAGGTACAACAAAATAAGCTTCCCTATCTCGAGTTTGTCGACTCAGATATGATATCGTATGATAAGCAACTTATGGTGATGGTAGGAAGAGTCTCAGGCACTTACACGAGTAGTGCAGGCTATTGCTACGGTGGGAGCACCCCTAAAACATCTCCGTTGAATAGCAATTTCCTCTATTTTACTTATATCAACTTTCCAGGAAATAGTGGGGGAGCAGTAGTAACTGGCAAGCATCCTCGACTAGTGGCTATTAACAAGGGAATTAGTGGGTACGAAATGGGGCTTTATTCCGTAGCCATTCCTGCCCACACCGTGAAAAAGTTTATACAAAAGCATATACCGCAGCTTCCTGAATAGGCATTAGCTCGCCTTAAGCAGCTCTCTCCACCTGTCGAACTTTCCGATGCTCCTCACCTATGGGTAAGAACCATTGAAGGTGGTAAATCCCCAAACTATAGATCACCAGTGTAAAATAGTAGAGGGCTCCCAGACCAACAGCTTATAATAAACGCATGGTACGGTAATAGCATTTAGGGTAGTTATCTGGTAAGTTTGCAATGTTTATTTACAAAATATACTGATCAATGAAATATCAGAGACACGGCTGGGCACCTATGATAGTGGCAAGCGCCTTAGTGGTAGCAAGTTGTCATACTCCATCTGCATCGTCAGTAGCATCAGAAAAACTCGGAAAGCAGGTTGAGGTTCTCAAACAACAGAATCAGGAATTCATAACCTACTTCAAAGTCAAAAAGGATCTCTCAACAGAACATGATACAACACTAAAAGGAGATATGTCTCTTGACATAGATGAGGAACTATCCAAAATCTTACAGGATGTAAAGCCCGCTGTAGTAAAAATCCTATCTATAGTAATAGGTGAATCAATAGGTGATAGGTTGATAACTTCACTAGGATCGGGGGTTATTATAAGTAGGGACGGGTATATTATTACCAATAGTCATTGTATTCCTCTCAACTATCGATCAGCTACAGTAGCATGTACAGAGGATGAGGGTACTGTTTATACTGCTGAGTTAAAAAAACGAGATGTCCAGAAAGACCTTGCACTACTTAAGCTTCAAGAAGTAAAGGATGGCCTTCCCTATCTCGAGTTTGGCAATTCCAGTACACTAACGGATGATGGCCGCCTTTTTATGATAGGATACCCTTCAACCAAGTACAGCGGCAGTGTAGGCTATTACAAGGGTTATACAGTCACCCGAGGGTCACAGAATCTCATTCATTGTACTTATTCAAACTGTCCAGGGGCTAGCGGGGGAGCGGTAGTAAATGATAAGAAAAAATTAATGGCCATTAATAGGGGAGTAAGTTTTACCAAATATGGCATTTATTCCGATGCCATCCCTGCCCACACCGTGAAAAAGTTTATACAAGAACATATACCTGATTTTAACGACCGTTGATTCTTACGAGCTACAGAAACTGTCAACGGAATAAGTCAGTGTAGAGGCAGCTAGCCATAAAACGCTCCCCGATACAGGCCATACTTCTCAATCGGCTTGTAAGCAGGAACTACTAGGCACCTAATGCGCCCTGGTAAGCAATGCTACTGCTTTGTACGCTTTACGGCCTCTATTTTTAAATGCCCAACGATAATAATTATATTGGGCTCCCATAATTTAGCATCGCATGATTATGATAAGCCAAAAAAGATTTTTTGTTAGTGTTATTACAGCAACGCTCCTAGGAGGCGGCATAGCCTTAGGGAGCTATCATTCCTTTTTCGCCTCCAAGCCCGATACAATCGTCTATGAATCGGCCCAGGTACAGCAACCCGTTCATTTAGCGACCCTGGCTAACGCTAATGAAGCAGCAACTCCCAATTTGGTGCATGCGGCTCAAATGGCCACGCCTGCGGTAGTACACATCAAGGCTACATACGAGACCAAGGGGGCGCAGATACAGCGAGGAAAAATACCCCTTGATGAGTTATTGAAGGAGTTTTTTGGCCAGGATTTTTCTATTGGCCCTCGGGAACAAAAAAATAACCCCCAGCAAACTGCAGGCTCCGGGGTGATCATTGGGGCAGATGGCTATGTAGTAACTAATAACCATGTCATAGACGGTGCAGACCAAATAGAGGTGACTTTAGATGACAATCGCCGCTATACGGCCAAGCTCATTGGCCAAGACCCCAATACAGACCTGGCGCTATTGAAGATCAAGGAAAAGGGATTGCCTTATTTGCTTTTTGGCAACTCTGATGCGCTACAGGTGGGCGAGTGGGTGCTAGCAGTAGGCAATCCTTTCAACCTGACTTCTACTGTCACCAAAGGTATTGTGAGTGCCAAAGGCCGCAATATTAACCTGCAAAACAACGGTGTGGGGATTGAATCCTTTATACAGACAGATGCGGCTGTGAACAGTGGCAATAGTGGCGGGGCCCTGGTCAACCTACAGGGAGAACTAGTAGGTATCAACACGGCCATTTCTGCGCCTACAGGTACTTTCGCGGGGTATGCTTTTGCCATCCCCTCCTCCTTAGTCAAGAAGATCACTGATGACCTCAAGAAGTATGGAACGGTACAGCGCGGTATGCTCGGTGTTTATATCCAAGATGTAAACGCTGACCTAGCCAAAGAGAAAGGGTTGAAGCAGCTTAGTGGGGTATATATAAAAGAGCTTACCAAAGCAAGCGCTGCTGCAAAAGCTGGGCTAAAGGCAGGCGACGTGATTGTGGCCATCAATGGTAACAAAGTCAAAAGCGCCTCAGCGCTACAAGAGCAAGTAGCCCGGTACAAGCCTCTTGACAAACTCAGCATCACCTTTTACCGCAAAGCCAAAGAAAAAACTGTTACTGTCGTTCTAGAGCGCCAAGAAAGCGAGAATGAAATCGCAGGTGCTACGTTTGAAGACCTCCAGCAGATTGCTAAAGGCCCAGATGATGTGCGAGGCAGGGTACATATCAAATCTTTGAAGAAAGGCCCTTGGCAGGCTGCCGGTATTAAGCCTGGTTTTGTCCTGACGGCCATTGACAACGAGCCTGTTAAGCAAACAGCGCAGCTTAAAGGCATCCTCGAACGCAAGAAAAAGGCATTTTTGGTCGATGGCTTTTATCCAAACGGCCAAGCAGTCTCCTATGCAGTAGGCTGGGGCCAGCAATAGTACCCGCTACGATGAAAATTAGATCAGCGGCCTTCGTCACCAGCAGTGCCAAATACACGCAATGCCCTCCCTCTTCCAAGCCAGAATTGGCACTCATGGGTCGGTCTAATGTAGGCAAGTCTTCGTTGATCAACATGTTGCTGAATAATAAGCAACTAGCCAAAATATCGAGCAAACCGGGCAAGACCCAACTGATCAATCATTTTTTGGTGAACGATGCGTGGCACTTGGTAGACTTACCTGGCTACGGATGGGCCCGTGTGAGCCAAACCCAAAGACAACAATGGGAAAAGATGGTCAAGGCTTATTTGCTGCATAGAGTGCAACTCAGCTTGGTCTTGGTGTTGGTAGATTCCCGACACGATCCTCAAAAGTCAGACATAGCGCTTATCAATTGGCTCGGCGAGCACCAAATTCCTTTTGTCATCTTGCTTACTAAGGCCGACAAGGGATCGAAGCAGCAGGTCCTGCAGAACAAGGAGGCACTCCAGCGTGTACTGCGCCAGGACTGGGAGGTGCTACCGGAGATGTTGGTTACTTCTTCCAAAGATAGGACAGGGCGTGAGACACTTTTGCGTTACATTCAGCAGGTGCTTGGCCCGCCTAGTAGCTGAAAGCCCTATATTTGCATACTAAAGTTCTAAGCATATGGCGATTGATTTGAAAGACATCGTAACTATTGCAGGCCACAGCGGTCTTTTTAAGGCCATCAAACCTACACGAAATGGCTGGGTTGTGGAAAGCCTGGATAAACACAAGCAGCGGTCTGTCAAACAAACGCAGCACCACGAGATGGCTACCTTGGAAGATGTGGGTATCTACACAACAGGGGAGCAAGAGACACTGCCTGTAGCTACTATCTTATGGAGGCTGTATGCCGAATTTGGAGGCTTGGTAAACGCTGACTTGTATGACACACCTGAGAAGCTGCGCGCTTTGATGGAGCGCATTGTTCCTGATTATGATTCTAAAAAAGTGTACACTTCCAACATCAAGAAGCTTTTCCATTGGTATAACCTCTTGGTAAAATACACCCCCGAACTCTTTACAGCCACCCAAGAGTCCTCCACCAACAGTCCGCAATAGCTTGCCCCTTATCGTGCTTCAGTAAGCACCTAGAAGATGGCTGGTATCTACATCCATATTCCTTTTTGCAAACAAGCGTGTCATTACTGTGACTTTCATTTCAGTACGAACACCCGCCTCAAGGGGCTTATGCTTCAGGCCCTTGCAAAAGAATTCCGACTGCGCCAGGACTACCTGGGCCATTTGCCGGTAACGAGCATTTACTTGGGCGGGGGCACTCCTTCGCTCCTAGAGGCTGAAGTGCTGCAAACATTTTTAGCGCACTTTCCCTTACAAGATGCTGTAGAAGTTACGCTAGAGGCTAACCCAGACGACATAACGCTGGCGAAGCTCCAAGCTTGGAGGGCCATGGGCATCAACCGGCTGAGCATCGGCGTGCAATCTTTTCAAGACCCCGTACTTCGCTATCTCAACCGGGTGCATGATAGCCAACAGGCAGTGGCGAGTGTGGCGTTAGCCCAAAAAGTGGGTTTTGACAACCTGAGCATTGACCTGATGTACGCCATTCCTGAAGCCAACGATGCTATATGGAAGGCTGACTTGGCCATGGTACTGCAGCTGCAGCCTCCGCACCTAGCGGCTTATTGTTTGACCATCGAAAAGAACACGGCCTTTGGGCATTGGCAGGAACATGGTAAGCTCAAAAGGGTGCCTGATGAGGTGGCTGCTAGACAATTTGAAATCCTGGTAGAGACGATGACGGCACAGGGATATGAACATTATGAGGTTTCTAATTTCAGTTTCCCAGGTCGTTATTCGTTGCACAATACAAACTACTGGAAGCAAGGGCCTTATCTGGGCCTGGGGCCTGGGGCGCATTCTTACAATGGGACGACTAGGCAATGCAACGTAGCGCATAACCAGCGCTATATCGATAGTTTGCAGCAGGATGTAGTCCCTTGCACCGTAGAAGTCCTCACCCCCCAAGACCATATCAATGAATATGTAATGACTCGACTGCGTACTCAATGGGGCTGTGATGTGGCGTGGCTCAAAGAGGCATATGGGTATGATCTGGAAGTCGTCCAAGGTCCTTATCTCGACCAGCTACTCGACCAGCAGCTGGCGGTGATGAAAGGGCACAATTTAGTGCTGACACGCCAGGGGAAACTGTTGGCTGATCATATTGCCACGAATTTATTTGTAGATTAGCGGGCTATTAGGCGTCCCTGGCTGATAAAAAGAGCCTCACTTGCCGGCTATGATCAAGACCTACCTACGGATATTGTCTTATGCAGGCCCACTCAAGTGGCTGCTGGTGTTGTATCTGCTGGCTACCACTCTGGGCACTTTCTTTGGATTGGTCAATCTGAGCATGCTCATTCCTGTACTCAAAGTCTTGTTTGGACAGGATGACCTCAGAGCCGCTGTTGTTGCTGCCTCCCAACCTACATTTTCTCTTACGCTCAATTACCTGAAAGAGGTATTCAATTACCACCTGATCAGCATGATTACTAGTCATGGCCGTATTAGTGCCCTGTACTTTGTCTGCTTGGCCATTGTGCTCTCAATGTTACTATCTAACCTATTCAGATACTTAGCCGAGGTCATCACAGCAGGGCTGCGTGTGCATGTGGTGCATCACCTGCGGCAGACACTTTTTGACAAGGTGTCGCGTTTACACATGGGCTACTTTCATGAGCAGCACAGTGGGGAAGTCATGGCTCGGCTGATGGGGGATGTGCAGGAGGTAGAGCATGCTATGGCCTATATGCTTCGGGTTTTTCTGAAAGATCCGATCACTATTGGAGGATACTTTACCGTACTATTTTATATGGCACCTGAGCTGGCCTGGCTGGTACTGCTTTTGCTGCCGATAGTGGGAGGGGGTGTAGGGTGGCTTTTGCGACGTGTCTTGCAGCGCGCTACGCAGAGCCAGGCTGCGCTGGGAAAGCTGACGTCGATTATCGAAGAGTCCATGGAAGGCATGAAGGTTAGTCAGGCGTTGACAACACGCCCTTATATAGCGGCTAGGTTTAGGCAAGAAAATAATCATTACAAACGGTTGAGCTTTTCTATGCTACGCAAGAACAGCCTGGTGCCTCTGCTGTCTGAGTTCCTGGGCGTCTTGGTCATAACCTTGCTCTTGGTATATGGCGGAAAAATGGTGCTGCTGCAGATGTCTAGCTTGACAGCTAGTACCTTCATCACCTACCTCATTATCCTAGCCCAATCACTGGTGCCAGTCAAGTCGATCTCCAAATATCTCGGCAACATTCAGCGAGGGCTGGCAGCAGGTAAACGCATTTTTGCCCTGATAGATACATCTCCAGCCATTGTTAGCCCCCCCCATCCACGCACTATCCAAGCTTTGCAGCAAGGGATTACCTTCCAAAACGTAAGCTTCACCTATGGCAACAAGCCCATCCTCCAGCATCTGAACCTCACGATCAAAGCAGGTAAGAAGACGGCTTTGGTGGGCCTCTCTGGCAGCGGTAAGTCAACCCTTATACACCTCCTCAACAGATACTATGATGTGACGGAGGGAGTGATACAAATCGATGACCACCCGATCCAAGACTATGATTTGAAAGCATTGCACCGGGTGATCGGGCTAATTCCGCCTATGCCCGTGCTTTTCCATGATACGGTGTTGAATAACATCACTTTGGGCAGGCCAGGGGCTTCAGAGGAGGCCGTGGTGGAGGCAGCACGTCTAGCCCAGGCCCATGACTTTATCCAGGCGCTACCGCAGGGCTATCAAACTGTGATTGGTACAGGCGGCAGGGGCCTATCGAGTGGTCAGAAACAACAAATAGGCATTGCCCGGGCTGTGCTAGAGAGGCCGTCTGTTCTCATCATGGATGAAGCTACTTCAGCCCTGGATAGTGCTACGGCCCAGCAGGTGCAAGCTAATATCGACCAACTCATGCAGAGCAAGACCTCATTGGTAGTGGCCCACCGGCTGGCTACGATTCAGAATGCTGATGAAATTTTGGTCATGGAGGCTTGCGTGGTGGTAGAACAGGGAACGCATGAGGCACTGCTAAGGCAAGGAGGACTGTACCACAAGTTGAGCTTGCTGCACCAAAAAGAAGGCTAACTCTTTTAAAATAGCTCTCATATGAAAGTTCAAGCCATTCAAACACACCGGGTAGAAGTGGGGGCCTCTCTCTTGGCACTAGTTGATCGTTATGTACCGGTAATTACTGAAGGGAGTGTGTTAGCCATCACTTCTAAAGTCGTTAGTGTATGTCAGGGCCGGGTAATAGACCAAAATTCGATTGCTAAAGAGGCACTAATTAGACAAGAGGCGGATGCAGTGGCGCAAGGGGTAGAAAGTCCTTATGGCATCGTCCTTGCCATCAAAGAGGGAATTTTATTGCCTTCAGCAGGGATTGACGAGTCTAATGCCGACCATACTTACATCCTTTATCCGGCTAATGTGCAAGACGTAGCTGTTGAATTATGGCATCATTTGCGACAAAGGCATCGTGTAAAACGGCTAGGCGTCTTGATTACGGATAGTCATACGACACCGATGCGGCGGGGTGTCATGGGGATTGCTTTGGGGTGGTGTGGCTTTGCGCCTTTGCATTCCTATGTAGGAAAGCCTGATTTGTATGGAAGACCCTTGCGCGTGTCGCAAGCGAATGTGTTGGATGCGTTAGCAGCGGCGGCTGTTTTTGTCATGGGGGAGGGAAGTGAACAAACGCCCCTAGCACTACTCCAAGATTTGCCTCAGGTGACTTTCATGGATCAGCCTCCTATCCCAGCAGAAGTGACGGATATCCGCATTCCTATGCACGAAGATTTGTATGCCCCCTTGCTTATGGGCGTCCAATGGGCCAAGCCTGCAGCTTCTGAGGAGTGAGGAGCAAACTATAAAACTAAAGATTGTCCTTCCGAACGGAGGTGAGGAATCTCACGGGTGCTATACACTGCGAAGAAGACCCTTCGCTTGCGGCTCAGGGTGACAAAAGGTGCACAGTAGTGTCAAGAAAATATGAATCAAGAAATCACTAGCGCACACAATTCACAAGTGGCTAGAGCTTGCGGGCTACTTCTTTTTCTTCAAAGCCTTCGAGGACGTCGTCTACTTTGATGTCATTAAAGCCTGTGATGCTGAGGCCGCACTCAAAGCCATTTTTTACTTCCTGGACATCGTCTTTAAAACGCTTGAGTTGGTTGATGCTGCCTGTGTAGATGACAATGCCGTCTCTGATGAGGCGTATTTGGTTGGCTTTTTTGAGGTAGCCATCGGTAACATAGCAGCCTGCTACGGTGCCTACTTTGGATATTTTAAAGACTTCTCGCACGGTGGCATTGCCGGTAATAACTTCTTCGATAGAAGGGGCTAGCATGCCCTGCATGGCGTCTTTGACATTGTTGATGGCATCGTAGATGATGGAGTAAAGGCGCATTTCGATACCTTCTTTTTCAGCAAGTTTGCGGGTATTGGCAGAGGGGCGTACTTGGAATCCGATGACGATGGCATCTGCTGCCGAAGCCAGTAGAATATCAGAATCGGTGATGGCGCCTACGCTCTTGTGGATGATATTGACTTGAATCTCTTCGGTAGAGAGTTTTAAGAGGGAATCAGAGAGGGCTTCGATAGAGCCATCTACGTCGCCTTTAAGAATAATGTTGAGCTCTTTGAAATTACCAATGGCCAGTCTGCGCCCAATCTCATCAAGAGTGATGTGGGTTTTGGTGCGGAGGGTTTGTTCTCTGAGAATTTGCTGCTTCTGGGTGGCGATCTCACGGGCTTCTTTTTCAGTGCTCATGACACGGCAGGCATCCCCTGCTTGAGGCGCGCCGTTGAGCCCTAATACTTGGACGGGGGTAGAAGGAATGGCTTCTTGAACATGGTGACCACGATGATCATTCATAGCCTTGACCTTACCATAATAAGCACCGGCTAGTACGACGTCACCGACTTTCAGTGTACCGGCCTGTATCATCAGGGTAGCTACGTAGCCTTTTCCTTGGTCTAGCGAGGCTTCTAAAACAGTGCCTTTGGCTTTCTTGTGGGGATTGGCTTGGAGCTCTAGAAGTTCGGCTTCTAGGAGTACCTTTTCTAATAGCTCATTGACGCCTTGCCCTGTTTTGGCAGAGATGGCTTGGCTTTGGTATTTGCCGCCCCAATCCTCTACTAAGATATTGATGCCTGATAGCTCCTCTTTGATTTTGTCAGGGTTGGCTTCAGGTTTATCCATCTTGTTGATGGCAACGATGATAGGTACACCGGCTACTTGTGCATGGTTGATGGCTTCTTTGGTCTGGGGCATCACCCTGTCATCGGCAGCTACTACAATAATGACGATATCGGTGATTTTGGCACCGCGCGCGCGCATGGCGGTAAAAGCTTCGTGGCCTGGGGTATCTAAGAAGGCAATTCTTTTACCACTTTCTGTAACAACGTCATAGGCACCGATGTGCTGGGTAATGCCGCCTGCTTCTCCTTGGGTCACTTGTGCTTGGCGGATATAGTCAAGCAAGGATGTCTTCCCGTGGTCTACATGGCCCATGATGGTGACGATAGGGGCCCGCTCGACCAAATCTTCGGGGTTGTCTTGCTCTTCTTCTTCGATTTCTTCGTCTTTGACGTCTGTAAATTCAATCTGATACCCAAATTCATCGGCAATGACAGTGATGGCTTCGGCATCTAACCGCTGGTTGATGGAAGTAACCATGCCCAAAGACATGCAGGTAGAGATGACTTCATTGACGGAGACGCCCATGAGCGAGGCAAGGTCGTTGGCAGAGATAAACTCGGTTACTTGGAGTGTTTTGGCTCCCTCTTGTTCGCGCAAGAGTGCTTCTTCTTGAGCCTCTGCTATGGCCGATCTTTTTTCTTTTCGGTACTTGGCGCGGTTGGCTTCTCGTGTATTACTTCTACCTAGCTTGGCCAGGGTATTTTTAATTTGTTCTTGGATTTCTTGTTCTGAAAGGCCCTCTTTTTCTGGTTTACCTTTTCTTGTGGCGGTGCTTCCCGATGAAGTGGGTGTTGCGAGCCTTTTTCTAGGTCTTTTCTTTTTTTCCTGCTTGGTATCTGAAGAGGCTACTTGCTGGAATTTTTTCTCTTCAGGCTTGGGCAAGTCCATCTTGCCCAGCACCGTCAGACCCTTTAGGTTTTCTTGTTCTTCTACGGTGATTTTTTCAACAGGCTCAGGGGGTTGTTGCTCGGTTATTGGAGCAGTGGAGTCAGTATCAGCCGCTGAAGTCGACGAATCTGGGGTTGCTGGGGCTGGTTTTTTGTCTCGCTCTAGCACTGTTTTACCTACTATCTTCACACCAGGTAGTTGAGGGGTCGCTAGCTCATGCTTTGAGACGGCCTTTTTTTCTTTGGGCGTAGGCTTGGGCTCCTCATCGACACTGGAGGTATCGGCGTAGCTTTCTCCAATGGCTATTTCTGATGCCTCCTCTTTGTCCATAGCCGCAGCAGCAAATTCTTGGGCCAGTATGTTGAACTGGTCCATCGTAATCTTTACGTGGGGCTTATTTTCAACCTCAATGCCTTGCTCAGCAAGGTGGGCTACGAGGGTAGCAGTCCCTACGTTGAGCTTTCTTGCTGCCTGGCTCAGTCGCATTGTCTTTCCTTCGGCCATGGGGCTAGTGTTATTACTCTTCAAATTCTTGGCTTAAAATACGGTATAGCTCATCAATGGTCTCTTGCTCCAAGTCTGTGCGCCTTTCTAGGTCTTCTTTAGAGACTGCTAGGACACTTTTGGCGCTATCAAGCCCTATTTTCTTCAGTTCCTCGATGATCCAGCTTTCTATCTCATCGGCAAATTCTTCGATACTTACGTCCTCCTCTTGGTCGTCAAGTTCTCTATACACATCGATCTCTTTGCCAATCAGCCGGCTCGCTAGCTTAATGTTTTGTCCGCCTCTGCCAATGGCTAAAGAAACTTGGTCGGGCTTGAGGTAAACAGCCACCCGGTCTTCTTTGTGCTGCATACTGCTTATTTTGGCGGGACTAAGTGCACGGGCGATGTAGAGGTCTAGGTTGTCGGTATAGTTGATTACATCGATGTTTTCGTTTTGTAGTTCTCTGACAATGCTGTGGATTCTGGAACCTTTCATGCCTACGCAGGCGCCTACGGGGTCAATGCGATCGTCATAAGACTCTACCGCTACTTTGGCTCTTTCTCCAGGTTCTCGTACTACTTTTTTGATGGTGATGAGGCCTTCCTCTATTTCAGGCACTTCGCTCTCGAACAGTCGTTCTAAAAATACAGGCGAGGTTCTGGAGAGTACTACTCTTGGGGTGCTTCTTTCTAGCTCTACCTTGTGTACAATAGCCCGTACGTAGTCGCCTTTCTTGAAGCGATCTTTGGGAATTTGCTCTGATTTGGGCAGGGTAAGCTCGTTCTTTTCATCATCTAGCAGCAGCACATCTCTACTCAATACTTGGTAGACTTCTGCTGTGATCATTTCCCCGGTCAATTGGGCGTATTTGTTGTAGATGACGTCTTTTTCTAAGTCTTTTACTTTTTGAATCAGCGCCTGTTTAGCCGTCATAATCGCTCTACGGCCAAAACTCTCCAACTTAACTTCCTCGGCTACCTCCTCGCCTATCTCAAAATCCGCCTCTATCTTATGCGCCTCCGACAAGCTGATCTTGTCGTGATCCCAAATATCCTCCGAGTTATCATCCACGACCTCCCTAAAACGCCATAGCTGCAAGTCGCCTTCATCTAGGTTGATGATAATGTCAAAGTTATCATCTACCTCAAACTTCTTGCGGATCATCGCTTTAAAGACATCCTCTAAAATCCTAATGACGGTAGGCCGATCGATGTTTTTAGACCGGGCAAACTCTGCAAAGGATTCAATAAGTGTTTTACTATCCATGGTTACTCTGGTCAAGCTTCCGTTGTATCTTAAGTATATAAAAATAGGGGGCTTGGCCCCCTCTGTAAAAGTCAACTCTTTTTTGATCCGGGTGCTAATTTTGGAAAAAAATAGGGGAATTCAAATTGGTGGGCTGCTTAGGTAGTGATGAGATGGCTTGGTGACCTCTATGCAACCACAATCTGGTCAGGCGAGAGGAGTGGCCAATAATTCATCTTGAGAAAAAGCTGAACAGTGACTATTACGTCTTGCACGCAGTAGGCGGCAATCTTATCGAGGTTGTTTGCTTGGTAGTAATAGTGATTGACTTCGTGGCCTTGCATCAGTTCCTTGCTCGAGGAGATTCCGAATAATGTAGCTAAGAGGTGCAACGAGGTAAAACTCTTTCTATCGCCAAATTTCCAAAGCTCCATCGTATCCAAGTGCGCTACCTCCCAAGGCTTCTTACCGGCTATGTCTAAAGCCGGTGGCAGGGGAATGTCATGCACGACCATTCTTCGGCAGAGGTACGGGAAGTCAAATTCTTTGCCATTGTGGGCGCACAGTCGAAGTCCCTCTTGCGGAAAGCCTTTGTCGAGCAGTTCCTTGAAAGCCAAGAGCAACGCTTTTTCATCGTGGCCTTGCAGGGCTTTGGTGCGCAGCGTGGGCTGGCCTGTTTCATCAAAAGTGACAAACCCGAGGCCAATGACAATGACCTTGCCAAATTCGGCATAGATTGCTGCCTTCTCTAAAAACAAGTCACTGGAAGGGGTGTCACTAGCTGGCTGGAGGCTGGCTGCTTTTTTATCCCACAGCGCCTGGAAGTTACTATCCAGTTCTTCGTAGCTACCCACACAAGAGACCGTCTCTATGTCGAGAAAAAGAATATTTTTAAGGACTTGCTGGGGGGTTATCTTCATAGGTACAACGCTAATACGTAAAAAATACAAGTGTTATTTATTATCCCCAATTTGGCAAGATTTTAGAGCAAATGCTTCCAACAGTCTAGTGCTTCCTATGGCTGGTAGCCCGCTATGTATTAGCTTGGCATTTTACGCCTTGACATCATGAATAACCTTGCCCCACAAAATAACCTCGACCAACTGGATGCCCGCGAATACATCATTGTCAAAGGAGCGCGGGTCAACAACCTAAAAAACCTCAGCGTGGCCATTCCGCGCCACCAGCTCGTAGTCATTACGGGCCTCTCGGGGTCAGGCAAGTCTTCTTTGGCTTTTGATACCCTGTTTGCCGAGGGCCAGCGTATGTACGTAGAAAGCCTCAGCGCGTATGCCCGGCAATTTCTTGGCAGGATGGAGAAGCCTGCCGTAGACTATATACGGGGCATTGCGCCGGCGATTGCCATTGAGCAAAAGAAAAACACGAAAAATCCACGCTCTACTGTGGGTACGGCCACAGAGATCTATGACTATTTGAAGCTGCTCTATGCCCGAGTGGGCATTACTTATTCGCCCGTTAGTGGCGAGCCTGTTACGCAAGACAGTGTTTCGGATGTGGTGGATTATATCCAGCAACTTCCAGCGGACAGCAAGGTGATGGTGCTTTCGCCCCTTTATTCCAATAAGGATCGCAGTTGGGTGGATACGCTCAAGATAGAATTAGGCAAAGGGTTTACTCGGGTGATGCAAGGAGGCGAGGTGTTGTTTATTGAAGACCTCATCGCAGAACCAGCTAAACTAGACAAGAAGATACCTTTGTATTTGGTCATAGACCGCGTGGTGGTGAATAAGGAGGATGAAAACAACCAGTTTCGGCTGGGAGATTCTGTGCAAACGGCGTTTTTTGAGGGAGAAGGGACGTGTTTGATTGAGGTACTTGGGGGAGAGCAGCGGACTTTTTCGGATCGTTTTGAGCGGGATGGGATGCAGTTTGAAGTGCCTTCGGTAAACTTCTTCAGCTTTAACAATCCTTACGGGGCCTGCCACACTTGTGATGGATTTGGCAAGGTGCTGGGCATTGACCCAGACAAGGTCATTCCTAACAAACAGCTTTCCGTATACGAGGGGGCTATTGTGCCCTGGCAAAGTGAAACCATGAAGCAATGGTTGGATCCACTGATTAAGCAGAGCAAAAAACTAGATTTCCCCATTCATAGGCCGTATAACGAGCTGTCAGCAGCCCAGCAAAAATTGCTCTGGAGCGGCAGTAAGTCCTTCAAAGGCTTAGATGCTTTTTTTGAATTTCTAGCCAAGAGCGTCCACAAAATCCAATACAGAGTCATGCTATCGCGCTACCGCGGCAAAACAGAGTGTCCTGACTGTCTGGGGACGAGAATCAGGAAGGATGCAGCTTATGTGAAGGTAGGCGGGCAGTCTATTACTGAGTTGTTGCTGATGCCTGTGGAAAAACTGGGCCCTTTCTTTGCCCAACTAAAACTGGATACGCATCAGCAGGCTATTGCAGCAAGGGTCTTAAAAGAGATTGAAGATAGGCTGGGTTATTTAGAGCAGGTAGGACTAGGGTATCTGACACTAAACCGACAGGTGTCTACTTTATCGGGGGGAGAGTATCAGCGGATTAAGCTGGCTACGGCGCTGGGAAGTACGTTGGTGGGGACGATGTATATCTTGGATGAGCCTACGATTGGGTTGCATCCTCGGGATACGCGTAAGCTGACGGATATTCTGGTGGCCTTGAAGGACTTGGATAATACCGTCATTGTGGTAGAGCACGAGGAGATGGTGATGCAGGCGGCTGACCAACTGATTGATATTGGGCCGGAGGCGGGCTCTCAGGGGGGAGAGCTAGTGTTTCAGGGTGATTGGGAAGCGCTGAGGCAGGTTAACCAGGGGCATACGGCTCGGTACCTGAATGGGCTCGATACCATTCCTGTTCCAGCCCAGCGGAGGCCCTGGCGCGATGCCGTACTCATTCAAGGAGCTTATGAGAACAACTTGAAGCACATTGATGTCAAAATTCCGTTGGGTGTGCTCACGGTCGTGACCGGCGTGAGTGGTTCTGGCAAATCAACACTCGTGAAGAAGATCGTTTACCCTGCTATGAGTCATCTACTGGGGGTCGGGGCAGAACAGGCAGGTAAGTTTGGGAAGCTGGCAGGCGAGTTTCAGCATATTGAACACATCGACTTTATTGATCAAAACCCAATCGGAAAATCCTCCCGTTCCAATCCCATCACGTATGTCAAGGCTTATGATGCTATTCGACAGCTTTTTGCAGCGCAGCCTCTGGCACAACAACGAGGCTACAAACCAGGGCAATTTTCTTTCAACCTAGAAGGTGGCCGGTGCGAGGCATGTGAGGGTGAAGGAGAGACTAAAATTGAGATGCAATTCATGGCGGATATCCTGCTGCCTTGCGAGGATTGCCAAGGAAAACGCTTTAAGGAGGAAACGCTGGAGGTGAGGTATAAAGGCAAAGACATTGCTGAGGTGTTGGATATGACGGTGGATGATAGCTTGGCTTTTTTTGCCGATCAGCCTACTATCCTGCATAGGCTGCAAAGCTTGCAAGAGGTGGGACTCGGCTATATTCGGCTGGGACAATCTTCTAGCTCACTCAGTGGCGGGGAGGCACAACGCGTGAAGTTGGCTTCTTACTTGGGTAAAGGGAGGCCCAGCAAGCATACGCTATTCATTTTTGACGAACCTACAACGGGCTTGCATGTCCATGACATCCACAGGCTATTGAAGGCTATGAATGCGCTGATTGACGAGGGGCATAGTGTCCTGGTCATTGAGCACAACATGGAGGTGATCAAGTGTGCGGACTGGCTGATCGATATGGGACCAGAAGGGGGTGAAAAAGGAGGAGAAGTAGTGTTTAGTGGCACCCCTGAAGCGATGATCAAGCTCAAGGATAATCACACCGCCCAGTACTTGAAAGAGAAATTATAGTTTGCCTAACTTAGGTTAATGTTAAGTAGCTCCAGTTCGCCTCATTTTGCCTCGTAAAACAAAAAAAGCCAAGCTCAAACCTACTATTCTAGTTGCCTTCATCATAGGGGGTATCCTAGGCTACGAAGTAGGGATTTATCACCAGGCAGCCTCTACTGCCCTCTTATCCACCCCTGAGGCTACCATTCAAGTACGGTTTAGCCCAGGCGGGCGTTGTACGCAGCTGGTGGAAGAGACAATTACGCAAGCAAAAAAACGTGTTCTGGTACAAGCCTATGGCTTCACTTCTTTGCCTATTGCCGATGCCCTCATTGCTGCCCATCAGCGAGGCGTAGAGGTTAAGATATTGGTAGATCGCTCCCAATTAAAGAGCAAATACAGCCAAGTACGTCATGTGATGAAGCAGGGTATTAATGTGGCTGTGGATAAGGTGCCGGGCATCGCCCACAACAAAGTGATGATCATTGATGATGCGTATGTGCTCACGGGCTCCTTTAATTGGACGCAGGCGGCTGAAAAGAGAAATGCAGAGAATCTGCTTTTGATCCAAGATGCGAAGCTCAATAGTATTTACGCGGCCAAGTGGCAAGAGCGGGCTAAGCGGGCGCTGGCTCCAGAGTTGGGTAAGTAAAGGCCCTTCTTAGCTCATTCAATCAATGATGGCCAACAGACTTTCCACCATGTTTTGGGAACCGATATAGAGGGGCACACGCTGGTGGATGGTTTGGGGTTGGATGGTGAGTATGGCTTGATGGCCATTGCTGGCTAAGCCGCCTGCTTGCTTAGCAATAAAAGCCAGTGCATTGCATTCTAACGTAAGCCTGAGCTTGCCTTCAGGATTCTTTTGGGTAGGCGGATAGAGATAGATACCTCCCTGGAGCAGGTGCCGATGAAAGTCTGCTACTAAGGCGCCCATGTACCGCGCCGCATAGCCCTGCTGCCTACATTGCTGGATATAACGCTGCACATAGCTAGGGAAAACATCGAAATATCCATCGTTAACGGCATAACTTTTTCCATCCTGGGGCATCTTCATGGCCTGATAAGCTAACAGAAAGTCATCTGCAGCAGGGTCATAAGTAAAGCCATGCACACCGTTTCCTACCGTATAAACAAGCATCGTGGCGGTGCCATACAGGATATAACCGGCAGCCAGTTGGTGCTGTCCTGCTTGCAATACATCTGCTGCTTGCATAGGGGTAGGCTGCGAGGAACGGCGTTGGTACACAGAAAATATCGTTCCAATAGACGCATTCACATCAATGTTGGGCGAGCCGTCTAGAGGGTCAATGGCTACCACATAGTTGCCGTCGTGGTTCGGCATCACGATTATATCAGCCTCTTCTTCTGAAATCACTGCCGCTACCTCACCCGTGGCTGCGAGTGTGTGTACAAACGCCTCATGGGCCAGCAAGTCTAGTTTTTGCTGCTCATCACCCGAAGCATTGTACGTCCCTCGGGTACCTAGGAGGCCGGTTAGGGCTAGCTTTCTTACTACTTCGTTGATTGTTTTACCAGCCGAAATAATTGCTTTTAGAATAGGTAGTAAGGCAGGCGGGAGGTCAGACAACTGCTGCTGTTCCTCCTTGAAGAACTGCGTCAAGGAAAGGGCTACATCAGGCGGGATAAGGGGGGGCTGTTTTTTCATAAGCATGTTGTTCCAAAGGCACCACCAAGTTATCAAATTCTACAGGCTACTGCGTAACTTTGTATGCCGTTTAAGAACCTATTTGTTCTATCTCACCTATGAAAGTATACAAGTTTGGAGGGGGTGTTATTCAAAATTCCGAGTCCATACGCAAGCTTGCACAGCTTATCCAAGCTGAAAAACCTGGCTCTTTAGTAGTTGTGGTCTCAGCGCTAGGCAAAACAACGCAGGCGCTAGAGGAGATTTTGCAGTGTCAAGTAGCAGGACAGCCTTATGCCCCCCAGCTCCAAAAGCTTTATGAGTTTCATAGACATATGATTGATCAACTTTTGGATGGCTTGCGCGAGGTGGCCTATCAAATGCTTAATGCGTGGCAGGATACACTCTTAGCTGTGATGAGGTTGCCTATTACGGATGTGTCCTCCGACAAGACTTATAGTCGTATAGTAGCGGAAGGAGAGTTGTTGGCTTCTAGATTGATTGCCTATTACCTGCAAGAACAGCAGGTGGCTTGTACCTGGCTAGATGCAAGGGATTATGTGAAGACGAACTGGGGTTTCTGCCATGCGCAGGTGGATTGGGCAACAACGCAGCGTTTGATACAAAATGATTTTCTACCACTTCTTGGACAAAAACAGGTAGTACTCACACAGGGGTTTATTGGGAGTAATGAGAAAGGCGAGACAACTACTTTGGGCAAAGAGGGGTCTGATTTTACAGGGGCTATCTTGGCTGCTGCTTTGGGAGCAGAGTCTTTGACTATTTGGAAGGATGTACCTGGGGTGATGAATGCAGACCCTAAGTTATTTGAGGAGGCTACTAAATTTAGTGAGCTTTCTTACCAGGCAATGGAAGAAATGGCTTTTTATGGAGCTAAGGTAGTCCATCCTAAAACCATACAGCCGCTCGCTGCGCACCATATTCCGCTTTATGTTCGACCTTTTCATGACCCGCATGAAAGGGGCACAGTGGTCATGAATGGCTTTGCTCAGGTTGAGCATCCTATTTATGTTCTCCAAGAGAATCAGGTACTAGTACAGCTCAGCTTGGATGACTTAACTTTCTTTAGTGAAGCGTGTATGCAGGAAGTTGTTCATCAATTAGAGCAGCAAGATCTACGGGCCAACCTAATGGAAAGAGAGGCATTTAAGCTGACTATGTGCTTGAACAATGATCATTATCAAACAAAAGGACTGGCTGCAGCACTTGGCCAGCGCTTCAGAATTAACGCCCAGCCGCAGGTGAACCTGCTGACGGTCTTGCATGGAGACGAGCGCCTGGGCCAGGCATGGCTTGCGCAAAAGGAGGTTTTGTTAGCTCACCAAAGACCGGACATTTATCAGGCCGTGTTTCAGCCTGATGCCAAGGCATAGCAAGGTGTTCATTGTGCCATAGTTGTTTGCTGACGATGCACAGCCTCTACCTTTAATAATCGTCATCAAAGAAGAAGTCTGCTTTGTCTGGATAATCGGGCCATATCTCTTCAATCTTGGTATACGGCTGTGTATCATCTTCAAGCTCCTGTAGATTCTCTTGTACCTCTAAGGGGGCTCCTGAGCGCTTCGCATAGTCAAGGAGTTCGTCTTTGGTGGCTGGCCAGGGAGCGTCATCTAGATAAGAGGCCAATTCAAGTGTCCAGTACATAGTCAGTTATTTTTAATTAAGAGCTACTAGTTTAGTGTTCATTATAAGCGGTCGCCAATTTAATATTTTTATCATTCCGTGAACAAGAGCTCTTGCTAGCAATTTTCTCAGCACGAGCAGCTAAATTTGTAAAAAATCTTATGGCCATTTTGGCGTAAAAAGTACGCGTAGCCTTCATCTAGGGGCTGTACCTAGCATCGCTTGTCAAATGAAATTTCCGTTTTTCGTTGCGCAACGCTACTTCTACCGGGGTGGCCAAAAGAATTTAATCCATCGGATAGGGCTCATTTCTTTTCTTAGTGTGGCCTTGAGCACCATGGCGCTCCTGTTAGTGTTATCTGTTTTTAATGGCTTAGAAGAATTTATCAAAACTTTATTTCGTTCTTTTGATCCAGACATTAAGATCACCCTCAAGAAAGGAAAAGCTTTTGCATTGGATCCAAACCTACGCCGCCAATTAACTGCTATAGAAGGGGTAGCGAAGGTAGTGGAGGTGGCAGAAGATAATGCTTTGCTCCGTTACCAAGACCGCCAAGTCATCATCAAGCTGAAAGGTGTATCAGCATCGTTTCTTCATCAAAGTCGCCTAGAGCCGTTCATTCAGCAAGGTGATTTCAAGCTCACGCAAGGCAATGAAGCTTGGGCTATGCTAGGCAGAGGGGTACAGTATGCGTTATCCGTTCCTATTTCCAAGTCATCGCATACCATGCAAGTCTTCTATCCTCGCCACCTGACTAGTAACGCCGGACTACCCCAACCCCTGTATGCCTGTAAAAATATCAGGCCCGGGGCAGTCTTTGCTGTAGAGAAGCAGTTTGATGAAAGCTATGTGATTGTTCCTATTGACTTTGCAACTATGCTGATGGGCATGGAGAATAAACGGACTGCTTTAGAAATACAGGTAACGAAGGGCTTTTCTATTCGTCAAGTCCAGCGAATCCTGAAACGCTGTGTGCCAGATCGCTTCCAAGTGCTCAATAGCCAGGAACAACAGGCTACACTCATGCAGGCTATTCATGTGGAGCGGCTTTTTGTGTTCTTGACTTTTGCATTTATCCTCTTTGTTGCTTCCTTGAATATCTTCTTTATTATCTCCATGCTGGTACTAGACAAAAGGCAAGACATGGCTGTACTACATACCTTAGGAGCAACGCCACAGGCTATCCAGCGTATCTTTCTCATCGAGGGATTGCTGATTGCCTTGAGTGGGACGGCTGTAGGTATGGCGGCTGCTTGGGGGCTTGGTTGGCTGCAACAGACGTTTGGATTGGTCTCTTTGGGGGCACAGACGAGTCTGGTAAAGGCTTATCCTATTAAGATGCAAGTAAGTGATTTTGTGTTTACGGCCATAGGTGTCGTATGTATGACGCTCATGGCTGCTTATCGGCCGGCTCGCGTAGCTGCGAAGACGAGTATCCTTGTAGCACGGGAAGTAGAAGGCTAGAAATGGTGTAGCTAATGCTCAAAGAGGAATGTATCATGTTTTCCTAATTGCTTGGGGAGTCTAATTTGGTATGAGTCACTTTATTGCATTAATTTTGCTTGCCTGATCACTCAGAGGGTTGGCGGAGCGGTTTAACGCGGCGGTCTTGAAAACCGTTGTACTCGCGAGAGTACCGGGGGTTCGAATCCCTCACCCTCTGCCATTTATTCATTTTTTGATTGGGTGATTGATTTATTGGGTGACTAGCTGATTGGCTGGTTGCGTGTTACTGGTTATTCGCCACAAGTCCGCACGGGTAGCTTTTTCTGCGCTGGGAGGTACTCCTCGAGTTGGTCTTCTTGTAGAGGAAGCTTTAGCAATGCATCCAGGTCAGGCTGTCCTGCATCTACCCAGCAAGTCAGCCAGAAATCTCCTACCATCTTGATGGAAGCTCTTATTTGCCGCTCTACTTGCCCTTCAAGCATCGCATGATAGGCTTTTGCATATGCTCTAGAGTAGACTTTTTGTAAGGTAGCTCCTCGTTGTTCAAAACTATATTGCTTGATAGCAGGAAATTCTTTAGAGAGTTTTTTCTCCAAAGCCAACACGCTGTCTACTGCCTGATGGGCTGTGATAATCGCTTCCCAAGCCCTTTGCCGGGGAGCTTTTATGTAGGCTGCCCTGCCTATAAACAAATCATAGCTGTCGAAAAAGAGTTCTGGCAAGCGCGTCTCCCAAAGCCCGTGAATCCCCTCCTGGCCTGTAAGTTGTCCATTATAATTCTCTGACGTATGCAGCGGCACGTTGGCGTCAGCAATATAATGCCCTATGTCCGCTGAAAGCTTCAAAATCCGCTTAACGTCCTTTTGCCGAAAAGCCGATGTGAGTGCCTGCTTCATGCGGTAAATATGCCAAGGTAGGATACCATGCTGCTGCAGTACTTCCTCCGTATATAACTCTACAGCTTGGTGCCAGTACCTAGGTATTTTCTCAAGCGCCCTGTCCCCATAACGTTCTATATCAATGTAGTGCCGAGGCGCTTCTCCTTCTACTACGTAGCGTCTCTTATCTGGATTAACGGCATTTTCAGTGATGAAATGGAGGTGATGCTTATAAAAAGCAAACATAGGAGGCGGCAGGGTAAACACAGCATGCTTGTTGATCTGCTTGTGGGCAAAAAACCCCCAGCCTAAGGATGAGGAGGTGGGGAAAAAGAGCAGGAGTAGGATGATTATAAGTCTTCTCATAAAGGTCGATGGTTGCTACATGAGTTCAAAAGCTACCAGGGCGGGACAAATTTTTGTGGAAATAATTTTATTTAGCAGTGTGTCACCTAGGAAGCTTTTTTTTCTATGGAAGAGCTTTTACATTTGCAATGCTCTCGCAGTATATAATTGTACACAATATGGCCAATCATCAATCAGCCCTCAAGCGTATCCGCTCCAACGAAACAAAACGCCTCCGCAATAGGTATCAACTGAAAACGTGTAGGACTTTTATCAAAAAACTCAGGAGTACTACAGAACAGCAAGAGGCCGAAACGTTGTTTAAGAAAGTGGCTTCTATGCTCGATAAACTGGCGGCCAGGAATATTATCCACAAAAACAAGGCAGCTCATAACAAATCAACTTTAGCCAGATTGGTCAGTAAATCATAGTCAAAAACATAAGTCCTCATAAAGGCCTGGTAGTATTTTCTACCAGGTCTTTTCTTATTTAAGAATAGGAATATATCTTACCAGGTAGTTCTTATCACAAGTCAACATGAATACCTGCATAGAAGCTCCCCACTTAAGGATACAGGATTGGGCCACGGCAGATAGGCCCAGAGAAAAGCTCATGCAAAAAGGCAGTGCTGTCCTGACTGAAGCAGAGCTTATTGGTATTTTAATAGGGTCAGGAACACAAAAATTGAGCGCTGTCAATCTTGCCCAGCTCATTCTGAAGCACTATGACAATGATCTGAATTTATTAGCCAAGTGTTCTGTCAAAGAGCTCCAGCGCTTCAAAGGTATTGGGGAAGCCAAGGCTATTACCATCGCCAGTGCGATGGAGCTAAGTAGAAGAAGAAAAGACCAAAATATAGCGCCTCGACCCAGGTTGCATGACTCGAGCAGTGTTTACCATTTGATACAGCCAGAGCTAGCAGACAAACCCATCGAAGAATTCTGGGTCATTCTCATTAATAAGGCCAACTACCTGATAAAAAAACAATTCATTAGCAGTGGAGGTGTAGATGCCACCCTGGCAGACCCTAAGCTTGTCTTTAGAGCTGCGCTTGATCATCAGGCAGCAGGCATCATTTTGGTGCACAACCATCCATCTGGTAATCCAGAGCCGAGCGATAAGGATATTACCTTGACTAAAAAACTGATCGAAGGAGGCAAGTTTCTAGACATCACAGTCTTGGATCATATCATTGTGGCAGGGAGTTCTTATTTTAGCTTTGCTGACGACAGGCTCCTTTTTAAACCCACTCCTATTATCGCTATGCAGGGCTAGAGTGCCTATTCCCACGAGGGCACCGAGCAGGAAGTAGGAGAATTATTAATTTTGCTGCTGTTTTTTGGAGTTTACTAGCATAGCACTTCTCACCATGAAAATATCACTGAACTGGCTCAAAGACTATATCCAACTCTCAGAGAGCCCTGAGGAAGTAGCCCAGCTGCTTACCCAGAGCGGCCTGGAAGTAGTAGGGAGAACAATTTTTGAGCCTATTAAGGGAGGTTTAAAAGGGTTATTGATTGGTCAGGTAATGACTTGTGAGAAGCATCCTAATGCTGATCAGCTACAAGTAACACAGATTGATGTGGGCCAAGATACCCCCTTGCGCATTGTCTGTGGCGCTCCTAATGTACAAACAGGACAAAAAGTCATCGTAGCACCTGTAGGCACCCAACTATACGGCCAAGACGGCTCAACGTTGAAAATCAAAAAGGCCAAAATTAGAGGAGAAGTTTCAGAGGGAATGCTTTGTGCTGAAGATGAGATTGGACTAGGAGATGCCCATGAAGGCATTATGGTATTGGATACGGCGCTGCCCACTGGCACGCCTGCTGCCCAGCTCTTTCATAGCCAGCCAGACGAAATTATTGAAATAGACCTGACGCCCAACAGAGGTGATGCTTGTTCTCACTTAGGCGTTGCCAGAGAGCTAGGAGCCCTATTAGACCGTTCGGTACAATATCCTACTGTAACAACATTTGAGCCAACTGCAGAGCGCTTACCCATCCAAGTAGAAGTGCTAGACCCTAGCGCCTGTCCAAGGTACGCAGGCATCACGATCAGTGGCGTAAAAGTACAACCCTCTCCCCCGTGGCTTAGGGATAAGCTAAGGGCCATTGGTCTAAGCCCGATCAACAACATCGTGGATGTGACCAACTTTGTCATGCATGAACTAGGGCAGCCGCTCCATGCATTTGATTACGACCAGATTACGGGGAAGCAGGTCACGGTCGGACAGCTTAAGCCAGATACTTCGTTGGTCACGCTAGATGGTATAACAAGAAAACTGGATGGCACAGAACTCATGATTGCTGATCAAGCAGGCGGCCTAGGCATGGCTGGCATTCTAGGAGGCCAACACGCAGGCATCCACGCAGATACTCAGAACATCTTTTTAGAGAGTGCCTATTTTTCGCCAGGCATCATCAGGAAGGCTGCTAAACAACATGCCCTGAAAACAGATGCTTCCTTCCGGTATGAGCGAGGCACAGACCCTGACCGCACCGTCTACGCATTGCAGCGAGCTTGCTTACTGATCCAGGAAATTGCCCAAGGGAAAATTGCCTCTGAGCTGATTGACCACTACCCTGAAAAGATAGAGCCTACCAGGGTAAAAGTGCATTACAAACATATCAAGCGACTGCTAGGGCAAACGATTCCTAAGGAAACTATACACCAGATTCTCAAACAACTGGAGATAACCATTAGCCAGGAAGAGACGGACAGCTTGATAGCTTCAGTCCCCCCCTATCGCACAGACGTAAAACGAGAAGCAGACATCATTGAAGAAATAGCCAGGATCTATGGCTACGACCGCATCGAAGCCAAAGGCCAGCTAGGCAGTACCTACTTAGCCAGAACCAGCTACCCAACCCCTCATCAATTCAAGCAACAGGTAGCAGCGCTCTTGGCTGCTCAGGGGTATCATGAAATCTATACCAATTCACTGACAAAATCGGCTTATGCAGAATTAACTGATGCCCTTGACTCCCAACAAAGTGTCGCTATTACCAATCCGCTCAGTGAAACCCTGGATGTACTCAGGCAAACCCTGCTTTTTGGAGGCCTAGAAGTGATCGCCCACAATATCAATAGAAAACAGTCAGACCTCAAGCTTTTTGAATTCGGCAAAATCTATCGCAAGACGGGCCAACAATATGTAGAAGACAACAGGCTAGGGATATGGCTTACAGGGAACATGGAAGCGGTCAATTGGATGAGAAAGCCCCAGTCGGCGACCTTCCAGGAGCTGCATGTCCTGGTGCATCAGGTGCTATATCAACTAGGCGTTACGGACTTTGCCACTGAGCCTTTACAAAGTGCTTTTTATCAGGAGGGCATTCAAATATTACTAGACCAGATACAGCTACTCACTGCTGGGCAAGTACACCCTACCTTGTTGAAGCACTTGGACATTGCCCAACCTGTGTTTTTTGTGGATATAGATTGGGATACCTTGTTAAGCAATTGGAAGCCCCTCAGGCAGTACCAGGCAATCTCTAAATTCCCGCCGGTGAAAAGGGATATTTCTTTGGTACTGGACCAAGCAGTCAGCTTTGAAGCTGTGAGGAAAGTCATCGCTCAACAAAATAATAAGCTCATCCAGGACTTCACCGTCTTTGATGTCTACGAAGGAGAAAAGCTGGGCCCCAACAAAAAAGCCTATGCATTAAGCTTTGTACTGCAAGGAAAAGATAGAACCCTGGATGACAAGACGATTGACCAGGTAATGGCGCGCCTGATGCGTGCTTTTGAGACCCAACTAGGAGCACTGATAAGAGGATAAGATGAACAGTGAAAAACTGCAAGCACACATCCAGACCTTGGAACAGAAGCTCAAGGAATTAATAGAGCGTTGCAAAACGCAACAAGAAATCATTCAGCAACTCCAAGAGGAGCAGGCACAATGGCAGCAAAAAGCTAACAACGGCGTGGAGACACCAGGCAATTTTTCAAATAAGCCAGAAATTGGTACTATTATCGTCAACGAAGAACAGGCACGGGCGTTGGGCAGTAGCATTGAACGTTACATCAAGGACATCGACAAAAGCATCGCCTACCTTGAACAGCGTCAGTAATGGAAGAACTTGCTGTAAACATCAGAATATGCGACCGGGTGTACCCTATGAAGGTACAGGCAGCAGACGAAGCACGTGTAAGAGCAGCCAGCAAGCGGGTGAATGAACAAGTAAAGGCATACAGGGATCAATTTGGTATCAAGGATCAACAAGACCTACTAGCTATGGTAGCGTTTGACTGTCTTATAGACACCTTGAGGGCCGAAGAGGGAGCAACCTTGGCGACGAAAGCGCTTACGAAGCAGGTCAGTAACTTGATTGAGCTAGTAGACCAAACGCTTCCACCTTTAGCTCCTGACAGCACGTCCCCTAGATAGCTTTGCCTAAGTATGACAAAACTAAGTGCCTTCCCCAAGCATTCCTTGCGGGATAGCCTCAGTCTACCTACTAGCAACACATGAGTATAACGCAAATTTTCATCTTAAGTGTACTCATGCTATCTCTAGGGATAGCATTGGATAGAATTGCGGCTGCACTATTTGACAAATACGAAGAAAAGCAGGCTGCGAGAAAAGCCAGACTTATTATCAAAGCCGCCAAGGCAGAAGCAGCCAAGATCAAAAGAGAAAAGATACTAGAAGCCAAAGAGCGGTTTGTTAGCCTAAAAGCAGAATTTGAACAAGGCGTAGGCAGAAGGAAAGAAAAGCTTCTTAATGAAGAAAACTACTTACGAAGCAAGGAGCAGGAAATGACCCACCAACTAGAGCAGCTGCACCGCAAAGAGCTAGCGCTAGACAAGGTAAAAGAAGACCTCGAACAACTCAAGGTACAAAAAGCTCAACAGCTAGAAGGTATCGCTCACCTAAGCGCAGAAAAAGCTAAAGAACAGCTACTGGAAGCACTAGAAGATGAAGCCAAAGCAAACGCTTCTAGACACCTCAGGGCCATCGTAGACGAAGCCAAAACCAATGCTGAAAAAGAAGCTAAAAAAGTAATTCTAACCACCATCCAGCGTACCGCAGCAGAGCAAACGATAGAGAACAGTACCTCAGTAGTTAACCTCGAGAACAATACCTTAAAAGGTAAAATCATCGGCAAAGAAGGCAGAAACATTCGTGCTTTAGAAACCGCCACAGGCGTAGACATCATTATAGACGACACTCCCCAAACCGTACTGCTCTCCAGCTTTGACCCCGTGAGGAGAGAAATTGCCCGCCTAGCACTGGAGCAGCTTATCCAAGACGGTAGAATACATCCCGCTCGCATTGAAGAGGTAGTGGATAAGGTAGAGAAGATCATAGACAAAGAGATCATGGACACAGGAGAGCGTACCGTGATCGACCTAGGTATCTATGGAATGCACATAGAGCTGATCAAGATGGTGGGCAGGATGCGTTACCGCTCCTCTTATGGACAAAACCTACTGCATCACTCCCGAGAGGTCGCCCATCTCACAGCCACCATGGCCTCAGAGCTAGGGCTCAATAGTAAGCTAGCCAAACGCGCCGGGTTACTGCATGACATTGGCAAGGTATCAGCAGAGAAATCTGATCTTTCGCACGCACTACTCGGTATGGAAATGGCTAAAAAATATAGAGAACGCCCAGAAGTATGCAATGCTATTGGCGCCCATCACGATGAGATAGAGATGACTTCCATGATCGCCCCCATTGTACAAGCCTGTGATGCTATCTCTGGCTCCAGGCCAGGCGTACGGCGAGAAGTAGTAGAAGCCTATGTGAAAAGGCTGCGAGAGATGGAAGATATTGCCCTGTCTTTTGGAGGGGTGAAAAAATGTTATGCTATACAAGCAGGGCGAGAACTCAGGGTCATGGTCGATGCTGACAGCGTTACCGATGAGGAAGCAAAGCAAATGGCCTTTGAAATCTCCGGCAAAATTGAGCAACAGCTACAGTATCCAGGCCAGGTCAAAGTAATCGTGATTAGAGAAACAAGAGCCATCAACTATGCCAAGTAAAGGCTTGACAAGCAGGCTACATCGGCAGATCAGACACTGAGGAGATCATACTAACTACTTGGCGCATTATTATTTCTAGGCTATCTTTGCCCACTGCGCCAAACAAATAAAAAAACACGATGAGTGAGAGCAATATTACCATACATGTCAAAGACAATGAGACTGTTGATAGAGCTTTAAAACGGTTTAAAAAGAAATATGAGCAGATAGGGGTATTGAAAAAACTCCGAGCAAGGATGTACTACAAGAAACCATCCATACAACGCAGAGAAGAAAAGCTCAAAGCCATCTACAAGCAAAAGATGCAAGCCAACGCGTAACCCTTGGTAAGCACATGGCTCAATATTTAGGGGCGCCTATACAACCATGATTGCTGCTTTTATACAATACCTAGCCAGTGAAAAGCGCCTAAGCCCCCATACAGTCCAGGCCTACGGCACAGACCTCAAGCAATGCACTGCTTACCTACAAACCCAGGCCCCAGCGAGCGCACTGGAAACAGCTACCCACCAAGCCCTACGTGCATGGATTGTGGCGTTGGCACAACAAGGCTTAAGCAACCGCTCCATCAACCGAAAGATTGCCGCCCTTAAAGCTTTCTACAAATTCCTATATACCCAGGCTTACATTAAACAAGACCCCACTCTGCACCTAAGTAGGCTCAAACTCAAAAAAACCCTGCCTGTCTTTCTGCAAGAAAAAGAACTCCTAGACCTGCTAGAGCATCACGAGTTTGAGAATACATTCGAAGGCTGGCGTGATAAACTCATCCTAGAACTACTGTACGGCACGGGTATTCGCTTGGCAGAATTGTTGACGCTGCAAGATGCGGCTGTTGATCTGTATGACAACACGATCAGGGTTTGGGGCAAGCGCAACAAAGAACGTACTGTGCCCTTTCCCAAAACTTTGCGCCAGGTGATTGAGCAGTACAAGATGCACAGAGATGCTACAGTGAGTAATCCTAAAGGTTTGCTCTTGGTGACGGCTACAGGCGCTCCTTGCTACCCTATGATGATATACAGACTGGTCAAGAAATACCTACGTACCCACACGCATGCAGACCGGTATAGTCCGCATGTGCTGCGGCATACTTTTGCTACCCACCTACTGAGCAAAGGGGCAGACCTTAATGCGATCAAAGACTTGTTGGGCCACGAAAGCCTAGCCGCCACACAGCTGTACACCCACCATTCCCTCAAAAAACTGAAAGAGGTCTTTCAACAAGCCCATCCTAGAGCTTAGGAAGTGTATAACAGCCCATTTTTCAGCGCTACTGCCTCTTTTCAAATACACTTACTAGTTCGTCAGGCTTTTTAGTAGGTTTGTGCTTGTCTCTAAGAGATACTTTTTTATTCAGTTATGCCCCTTTTATCCTTCATCATCTGGCTACCCATCGGTAGCCTAGCACTCCTACTATTACTCCCTGCGCATCGGCAGTCAGCCTTTCGATACATCGCTTTAGGCACCACGCTTTTGCAAGGGTTGGGTGTTGGACTGGTGGTGGCGCACGGCTTGCCTAACACCCCCGTAGAACAGTGCGCTTGGCTACAGTTGGAGATGGGCAGCTTGGGTCGGTTATCCGTAGACTACTTGGTAGGCATAGATGGATTGAATATTGGCCTTGTACTACTAGCTGTCGTGGTACTTACGATAGGGGTGATTGCTTCTTGGAACATCCAGCAATACACCAAAGCCTACTTTGCCTTGTACTTGCTCATGGATACGTTGATTATGGGGAGCTTCTTGGCGTGGGATTTTCTGCTGTTCTACGTGTTTTTTGAAGCATCCTTGCTGCCCATATATTTCTTTATTGGTATCTGGGGCGGGCCTCGACGCCAGCAGGCAGCTACCCAATTTTTCTTGTACACCTTGGTAGGAACGGTCATGATCTTGGTGGTGCTGATTGCCTTAAGCCGCGCTGTGTATGATCCTGTGGCCACAGGTGTACAGGTAGGGTTGCTGACACCAGGCGAACTACCTAGCTTGACGCAAATTGAAGCTATACAAAATCTCGTGCAAGGCTGCGAAATAGCTACCTCAGATATTGTGCGTTCCCTGGATTTGAGGCTGATGACGGATACACGTAATTTTTTGCCAGGTTCGGGCTTAGGGCTGATGGATGGCGCTTTGGTGGGGGGGCAGGCGGCGAGGCTGGTAGCATTTCTAGCCCTGGTAATAGGATTCCTGATCAAACTGGCGGCAGTGCCTTTTCACACTTGGCTTCCTGAAGCACATGTAGAAGCACCTACGCCTATCTCGATGGTACTAGCAGCACTTTTACTCAAGATAGGGAGCTATGGATTATTACGCACTGCTTACAGCATTTTCCCAGAGGGGGCAATCTACTATGGATTTAGCATGGGGGTGTTGGGGGTAGGTGCTATTGTCTATGCGGCTTTAAATGCGTTGGCTATGCAGGACTTAAAGCGGATGGTGGCTTATGCTTCGATAGCGCACATGGGTTTTGTGCTATTGGGACTTGCTTCGCTGACGCTGGAGGGGCTGCTAGGGGCTCTGTATCAGATGGTGAGTCATGGGCTCATCGCTGCCTTGCTTTTTGGCTTGGTGGGTGTGTTACAAGATAGAACGCAGGACAGGCTGATTGAGAATTATAGAGGCCTCGCTACCCCTATGCCTTATTACACTACTATTGCTATCGTGAGCTTTTTTGCCGCCTTGGGCATGCCTGGCTTTTCTAGCTTTGTGGCAGAGCTACTGGTTTTGTGGGGGGCGTTTCAAACCGTTTCCTTGCCTAAATGGATGGGGATTGTAGGGGCAGTGGGCATCTTACTCAATGCGGTTTACTTTGTGTGGACGATTCAGCGGTTGTTTCTAGGGAGCTTTTCTTTGCGCTACCCTGACTACCAGCCTACGATGCAAGACTTGAAAACAAGAGAATATATTTTGTTCATTCCCCTCCTATTACTGGTCTTGCTTTTGGGTATTTGTCCACAGGTGTTGTTGGGACTCATCACTGAATCTGCCCACCAGCTAGTGACGAGGATACATACCATAGGCAGGGCCAATTTGGAGGCTATTTTGCCCTGAATAAGACAAGTATCTACCACAAAAACTCCTCATTCTGTATAAAATCAGTACCCTCAGGGATATCCAATTCATCCAGTAGTTGATTAATCTTGGTTGCCTGCGCTACCGAGTTATCAGGGTAAAATCGAAGCTCAGGTACCTTGCGCAGCTTATTCCCAACACGGGCCCCTAAAAGCTTTCTGAGAGTGCCCTTTTGCTGCTCCACCTTGACCATCATTTCGGCCTGGCCTCCGTTCAGCACAGAGCTTAGGTAGACTTTTGCAAGCCCTAGATCAGGGCTCACACGCACTTCGGTGACTGTGACCATCGTGTTGTCTAACAGGCTGGCCGTCTCTTGAAGAAATATTTCTCCTAAGGCCTTTTGAAGCAGTCTAGCTACTTTTTGAGTTCTGATCGATGTTGCCATGACTTGCTCGATTGATTATTCCAGGGAATTAACAATAGTAATAAAGGAATCTAACTCTAAAGAAGCTTTCCCTATAAGACCACCATCTACATCAGGGCATGCAAATAAGGCGGATGCGTTCTGTGCATTGCAGCTTCCTCCGTACAAAATAGGAATACCTTGGGCAATCTCCTCGCCATACTGCTGGGCTATCGCATGCCGCATCGCCTGGTGCATCGCTTGTACTTGGGTAGGTGTAGGCGTACTTCCCGTGCCAATGGCCCAAACAGGCTCATAAGCAATGATCACCTGAGCTATTTGTGCGGCAGTCAGATGAAACAAGCTAGCAGCCAATTGCTCTGTCACCACCACCTCTTGTTGCCCGGCTGCGCGGCTTTGTTGACTTTCTCCACAACAAAAAATAGGACGCAACCCGTGGGCTAGCGCTGTAGTCATCTTCTGGGCCAGTAGTGTACTCTTTTCGCCAAAATATTGTCTTCTCTCACTGTGCCCTACCAAGACAAATTGGGCACCTACAGACCGCAGCATAGGAGCCGAAATTTCTCCTGTAAAGGCCCCAGCAGCTTGCTCATGACAGTTTTGTGCGCCTAGTTGCAATCGCTCAGCTGCAGGAAGCTTACTCAGTGCTTCTAAGTGGATAAATGGAACAAGGAGAATGACTTGGGTAGTAGCCTGCTCAGGCGTGGACAGCCGTTGAGTTACCTCCGTAGCCAGCTGTAGCCCTTCTTCAAAGTCTTTATGCATTTTCCAGTTAGCAGCAATAATCTTAGGACGCATACTTGTCAGGTTTAGTCGAGGATAGGGGCTTGTCGCCGAGAGACATAATCCTGTCTTTGTGCGTCAAGCTTTAATAGGATAAATAGCATGAGTGAGAATGACCACAAGGAAGAACCTCCATAGCTGGTGAACGGTAAGGGAATGCCGATCACAGGCATAAGCCCAATAGTCATGCCAATGTTAATCATAAAATGAAAAAATAGGATAGAGGCCACGGCATAACCATACACCCTAGCAAATCGGAGCCTTTGCCGTTCTGCTAGGTAGCATATTCTTGAAATGAGCCCTAAAAAAAGGCTAATCACCAACAAAGCACCCATCCAACCATGCTCCTCGCCTATCGTGCAGAAAATAAAATCGGTACGCTGCTCTGGTACAAAGCCATATTTTGTCTGCGTACCTTGCAAGAATCCTTTGCCCCACAGACCGCCGGAGCCAATGGCGATTTTAGACTGGGTCACGTTCCAGCCAATGCCAAGAGGATCAACATTAGGGTCAACGAGGGCCTTCAGTCTATTTTGCTGGTGAGGCTTGAGAAGCTTCCCTACAAAAAGATGGAATCCTTCGATCGACACCAAGGTCCCTAATGTTACCAGAATCACCAGCAAGACCGTTTTCAAAGTTCTTCTTACTAGACCAATCAATAGGAGCGATAAACTAAGTGTGCCAATAACTAAATAAAGACGGGGAACCAGGAGTGTCAAAACAAAGATTAGGACAATCGCTCCTCCTATCAAGAGGAGCCAAGGAGAGAGTCCTTCTCGATAGAGTACGATGACGAAAGCGACGAAAACTAAACCAGAGCCTGCGTCGCCTTGTACCAGAATGATGGCCACAGGAAATAGGATAATGCCCAATAACATAAATTGGGGCCTCAGTTGGGTCAGTTTTATATGGGCACTCCCTAAGTATTTAGCAATGGCTAGAGCACAGGCTAGCTTCGCCAGTTCAGACGGTTGGCCTCCCCACGGAAGCCATGCCCTATGACCTCCTACACTGATGCCCCAAACAAGCGTACCAAGCAGTAGGAGCATCACGAAAGCATAGAAGACATAGGCGAAAGCCTGATAAGTTCTGCTATCTAACAAAAAAGCCACGCAAAAGATGATGCTGGTGGTCATAATCCAAATAAACTGTCGGCCAGCACTTCGCGACAGGTCGAACAGGCTCTGATCAAGCTCTTTTTCATAGCTGACGGCATGGATGTTGAACCAGCCAAAGATGACCAAGCTGGCATACAAGCCTAAAAGCAGCCAGTCAATGTGGGTGAATATTTTGCTAGCTGGCTTCAATGAAAAAAGTCTCCTTTGAGTACATAATCTTCGATCCAGGGGCGACTAACGGTTCCCCGCAAGTATTGTTCTATCAGTAGGCCAGCTATAGACGCACCAGCCCGAGAGCCCCAACCAGCGTTTTCCACACACACCGCCAGAGCTATTTGAGGGTCTTCTTTAGGGGCAAAGGCGATACAGATAGAATGGTCTTCGCCATGCGGGTTTTCAGCCGTACCTGTTTTGGCACAGATGTCGATACCTGGAACATGTGCGCGCCGAGAAGTGCCACCTTCTACTCCTTCTTGCATAGCATTGGCTACGAATGCAAAGTAGGCCCGATCAATCGCTACCTCATGCTTGTCCTGTTCCTCTGATAGCACCATAGGGCACTCGCCTATCTGCTGAATCACGTGCGGCGTATAATAGTAGCCCTGATTAGCCACGGTAGCAGCAAAATTAGCCATCTGCAAAGGAGTCAGCAGCAACTCTCCCTGGCCAATATCTAACGACCTAATGGTAGAGGCTTTCCAGCGCCTCTTGCCATAGCGTCTATCGTACAGCTCCGGATCAGGCACACACCCCCCCTTCTCCCCTGGCAGGTCTACCCCGAGGGGGATGCCAAAGCCAAAGCTTTTCAAGTAGCGACACCACCGTTTAAGCCCTATACGGGTATCTTCATACGTATTATCGGATACTTGGGGATTGATAAGTTTTTTAAATACGTGATAAAAATATGGATTACAGGAGTGCTTGATCGCTTTATGGAGGCTTAAAGGCGAAGGGTGAGAGTGGCAGTTGACTAGTTTTTTATTACAAACATAGGTTGTATGCGTACTGATCACCTTTTCTTGCAGGGCAATCAGTGCTTGGCTGAGCTTAAAAATAGAACCTGGGGGATACATGGCCATGATGGGCCTATGAAAAAGCGGCGCAAGCGGGTCTTGCCCTAAGGCAGCAAAATTACTCCCTAACTCTCTTCCTGTCAACAAATTAGGATCGTACGAAGGGCTAGACACTAAAGCAAGGATTTCACCTGTCTGAGGAGCTATAGCCACGACACTGCCCAGCTTATGTTCCATCAGCTGCTCTCCATATCGTTGCAAGCCAGCATCCAGGGTAGTCCTGAGGTCCTGGCCAGGTACAGCAGCCCGGTCTAACGCGCCGCCTCTAAATTTTCCTTTGCCTCTTCCTTTGACGTCACTGACTTCATATCGAATTCCTAGCTGCCCTCTCAAGACTACTTCATACCTTTTTTCTAAGCCACTGATGCCAATCACGTCGCCCTGCCTGTAAGCATGGGCCGTATCTGCGGCTAGCTGCTGGGGACTTATTTCACCTACATATCCTAGGGTATGGGCTAACATGGGGAGGGGGTATTCTCGTACAGTACGGGCTTGTACAAAGAACCCTGGATACTCTGAAAAATGATCTTGGATTTTCGCCCAGGTGGCTTGCGATAGGTTTTTAAGGAAAACAGAGGGTTTGACATAGGAGTAGCGCTTAGCCTTTTTTAGGGCCTGATGAAAGGTAGTTAGATCAATCCCAAGGTCTTGACAAAAAGCCGAGGTATCAAGGTTCCTTACCTCTTTCGGAATGACCATGAGGTCATAAATAGGCACATTATAGACTAAAAATTCTCCATGACGATCGTGAATGGCTCCTCGATAAGAATATTCTATGACCGGTTGGATGATGTTCTTTTCGGCAGCCAACTGGTAGCCATCACTTAATACCTGGATGAAGAATAGCCTTACAAGAAAAATAAGCCCTACAAGGGTAAAGGCTGCCTGAATAATATGGCCTCTATGAAAACGCATTATCGCTTGCTTAGTAGGAGTGAGGGGATTTGAGTGGCTAGCACAGCGCCATATGTCCATAAGGTACTGAAGAGTAGTTTACGCATGGCTACGAAGGAGAGCGAGGCATTTCCAGCATCTAAAAGAAATAACGCAGCGTGGTGGATACCTATGAGAGGCAAAGCAAAAAGGGCAAATTTTCTTAATCCCAAACGATTCAATGTAGGACGGGCGGCTGCTTCGTAGCTATTAGTGGGTAGTATTAGTGGGAGCAAATTTGACCTGCTGTAGACCATCAGCACGGCAGCAAATGCATGGAGGCCCAGGCTGTTGTAGAACATGTCTACAAGCAACCCAACAGCAAAGCTAATGAACAAAAGGGTTGCCAAATTTTCCTGCCGGCGAGGGAGCAGTAAGAGAAAAGCTACATAGACAAAGCAAAAAGCCGTGTGAAAAAGTACCATGTACCGCGCCACAGCCATTTGTAAAGTGAGGTAGAGTACCAAATTGGCCAACTGCCCTATCTTACTAACTTTATTCATAAAACGCTCTGGTATGTTGCTCTAAAGCATCTTTTTCCTGCTTCAAAGTATTATTCACTACGTAGACATGTTGCAGGGTACCGAAGTCTGTGCTAAGCGTTAGCTCGATGTCATAAAAATGAGCTTCTTTTCGAAGCCTTACCTGCTTGACGTGACCAATTACAGCTCCTTCTAGGAAAGTAGCATTATAACCTGAGGTAACCACAGTGTCTCCAGGTTCTACCTGTACATGTCGGGGTACGTATAACAGCTGCGCTTGAAAGGGGTCCCTGCCCGGCCACTGGACGGTACCTAGTACGGCTGCGTTCGAGAGTTTAGCAGATACCTGCATAGAAGTATGGAGCAAGGAAATGACGGTAGAAAAATGCTTAGAAACCGCTTTGACTCTCCCTACAATGCCCTTATCACTCATCACTCCCATACCTGGGGCTATTCCATCCATGGCTCCTTTATTTAGTGTGAGGTAATTCTTAGAGCCAACGATCGAATTGTTGATAACACGTGCAGGAATGAAGTCGCATTTTACAGGAGTATACAACCGATCTTTGGGCCCTTCTCTTTGCAAGAGCTGCTTTCTCAATGCTGCATTGTCCTGTAATAATTTTTCATTTTCTGCCTTCAGCAGGGGGTGATTTTTTACGTCATTAATAAAATTGAGAATATTTCCTACCACTGCAGAAGTAACGGCTTGGTAGCGCTCACGGTTAAAGCTAAGAATAGCGCTAGTGAGCTCTAAAAGTATAAAAACTATAAACTCCCTATACCTATATAATAATTGCAGCAACCTGACCATAAGGATACCAACTTCGTCTTTGCTCCTACGTTAGGCTTGTCTAGGGTTTTGCCCCAAGCAAAGCTCTTGCATGAAAAGCTGCTATAAGATTATTAAAAAGTAGTATCCAACTAGTGGATGAACAGCCATGCCTCCTATGAAAGCTGTTGAACTTCCTAGAGCGCCGTCTAACATTACATTAAGTCATTAGTACGCTCTTGTACGCGTCTAAGTTTCTTAAAGCAATACCTGTACCCCGGACTACTGCCTGGAGCGGATCTTCGGCTATATGTACCGGTAGCTTTGTTTTTTGCGCTAGCCTTTTGTCCAGTCCACGTAAAAGGGCACCCCCTCCTGTCAGGTAAATACCATTCTCGTAGATATCTGCAGCCAGCTCGGGAGGAGACATTTCTAGTGCTTTTAAAATAGCTTCTTCAATTTTAAGGACAGATTTTTCTAATGCTGAGGTGATTTCTTGATGATTGATTCGAACAACTTTGGGGATACCGGTCATGAGGTCTCTCCCACGCACTTCAAATTCATCAGGAGGATTATCGAGCGCTTCTAGTGCAGCACCTACGCCTAGTTTAATCTTCTCAGCCGTTCGCTCACCAATCAGCAGGTTATGCTTTCGGCGCATATGATCCAAAATATCCTTGCTAAAAACATCTCCTGCGATTTTTATAGACTGGTCACACACAATACCTGAAAGCGCAATGACAGCAATCTCTGTTGTCCCTCCCCCAATATCCACGATCATAGAGCCTACAGGGGCCTCTATGTCAATACCTATCCCAATAGCCGCTGCAATTGGCTCAGAAATCATGTAGACCTCTTTGGCCCCTGTATGCTCTGCAGAGTCTCTTACAGCTCGCTTTTCAACGTCTGTAATCCCCGAAGGAATACAAATAACCATTCTACGCGACAAGGGTGTGAGGAACCTCCATTTAGTAGGGGTGATCATTTTGATCATACCTCGAATCATGTGCTCAGCTGCATGAAAGTCTGCAATGACACCATCTTTTAAAGGACGAATCGTCTTGATGTTATTATGGGTTTTTTCATGCATTTGCATAGCATTTTTGCCCACAGCAATCAGTTTATTCGTATCTCTATTAATTGCTATAATCGAAGGCTCATCTACTACTATATTATCATTTTGTACAATTAGTGTATTGGCGGTGCCTAAATCAACAGCAATGTCACTATAAAGGAAGTCTAACAGTCCCATTTTTTATGAATTTTCGGTGAGCACGACGTATTCTGCGAGTCCCTAGCAGAACCTTGCCTAATTTATAGAAATTTTTTGGACCTCCCCTGTAGGACTTGTTGGTTTTAATACTAGAGCGCTTAGTTATTAAAATCATGCAAGCACAAATATATTTGGGGCAACCAAAGTTTCAAGCTGCTATAAAAGGCATCAGCTAAGCACAAACCTCACTAAATTTTATCCACTTACAAGCTTTGCAACAGCCGTGATTTTCTGAAAGCTTTTTTAGCGCTCTATGAGGATCTATTGAAATATCACCCCAAAAGTAATCAACATGCTTTATTACCTTTTTCGATACATACATGAAGCGCTGAATTGGCCAGGCACCGGTGTGTTTAAATACATCTCCTTCAGAGCAGCAGCAGCAGCCATCCTCTCTGTGCTCATCACAATCGTGCTAGGCAGAAAACTAATCCGATTGTTTCAGGCCCAACAAATCAAAGATGGGGTGCGAGCACTGGGCCTGGAGGGGCAAGACGCAAAGGGGCGCACTCCCACCATGGGAGGTATTAGCATCATCGCCGCCATTATTATTCCTACTCTGCTCTTTGCCAAGCTAGACAATACCTACGTCATCTTATTGCTCACTGCTACGCTATGGATGGGAACCATTGGTTTTATTGATGATTATATCAAGGTGTTTAAAAAGGGCAGAGAGGGCCTAGCAGGAAGATTCAAGCTATTTGGACAAGTAGGATTGGGACTCATTGTGGGCCTTACCCTTTACTTTCATCAAGACGTGGTAGTACGAGAGCTGGAAACACCGGTAGCAGTCATCGAACAGGGAGAAGCAACACCAGTGACTTTCAAGGATGTAAAATCTACAAAAACCACGGTACCTTTCTTCAAAAACAACGAATTAGATTACAGCAAGCTCATTCCTGGCCTAGACAAACGGTACACATGGCTTGTGTATGTGTTCATGGCCGTCTTTATCGTCGCAGCAGTATCTAATGCGGCGAATCTGACGGATGGATTGGATGGATTGGCAGCGGGCACCTCAGCAATTATTGGGATTACCTTGGGCATTCTAGCCTATCTATCGGGCAACGTTATTTTCTCGCAGTATCTCAACATCATGTATATTCCCAATCTGGGCGAGCTAGTGATCTTTTGTACCGCTTTTGTAGGAGCTTGTGGAGGCTTTCTGTGGTACAATGCGTATCCTGCCCAGATTTTTATGGGAGATACGGGCAGCTTGACCATCGGTGGAATCATTGCTGTACTGGCCATCATGATCAGGAAGGAGCTCCTTATTCCCCTGCTCTGTGGCATCTTTGTGATTGAAAACCTCTCCGTCATCATCCAGGTCGCTTATTTCAAGTATACCAAACGAAGATATGGCGTAGGCCAGCGGATTTTTAAGATGGCCCCTATTCACCATCATTATCAAAAACTGGGCCTACACGAAGCCAAGATCGTAGCTCGGTTTTGGATTGTAGGGGTTTTGTTGGCTATTCTCACACTCGTAACACTCAAACTGCGTTAACTATTATGCCACCCCAATTATTGATCAAAGCAAGGGCTATCATCAGCGATGGCCACCAACTTTTAATGTGCTGGGAAAAACGCATCCAGAAGTGGATGTTACCAGGGGGCACCCTGGAACCAGGAGAGAATCTCCAAGCTTGCTTAGCCCGAGAGTTACAAGAAGAGCTAGCCCTTGATGTCGCCATAGGACCTCTATTAGGCTGTTTAGAATGGCACAGACAGGACCAAGGAAGAGGTTATCAAGAATTCGACTTCATCTTTAAAGTAGTCCCTCCCCTAGGTTTGCTTGACAATCCTGTGATTGCTAACGAGGATCACATAGAGTTTGAAACTGTACCGATCGCTGCGCTTTCTACGATGGCCAACGTAGTACCACCAGGCATCGCCGCTTGGGTGGCGCAGGAGTATCATAAAGAGGGAATATATAGCTTTGTGGCCCAGGATCAATGATGCTAGGAGTGCATACAAACTACTGATACCATATGAAGGGAAAACAGCCAACACTCGTCAAAGGGACGCGCGACTTTGGGGCCCACCAAGTGTTCAAGCGACATTACATTGTTGACGTCATCCAAAACACTTACCAAAAGTATGGGTTCTTTCCCCTTGAGACCCCTGCTTTAGAAAATCTGGAGACCCTGACGGGTAAGTATGGCCAAGAAGGCGACCAACTCTTGTTTAAAATTTTGAATTCAGGCGATTTTCTGGCTGGGGAAGTGCCGCCAAGTAGCGATTACAAAGTATTGCTACCCCAGATAGCCAAAAAGGGTCTGCGCTATGATCTGACGGTGCCCCTGATGCGGTATGTAGTCATGAATAAAGACCAGCTGGTCTTTCCTTTTCAACGCGACCAAATACAACCCGTATGGCGGGCAGATCGCCCCCAAAAAGGCCGCTATAGGGAGTTTTATCAGTGCGATATTGACGTAGTAGGGACAAGCTCCCTATTGTGTGAGGCTGAAATACTCGTTCTTATCCACGAAGTACTTCAGCAGCTCGGCGTCAAGGATTTTACCATCCACATCAACCACCGCGGCGTACTCAAAGGGCTGGCAGTCCTAGTAGGCGCTGCTGACCAAGAGGAAGCTTTGTGTGTGGCTTTGGACAAGCTGGACAAGGTGGGCCAAGAACGGGTGCTGGAGGAGTTACAGCGCAAAGGATTCACAGCCACGGCGCTGGAAAAGCTGGCCTTTCTCTTTGACCTGCCTGGCACGCAGGAGGACCGATGGGCAGTCTTGACAGAAAATTTAGCAGCTACCCAAGCGGGCCAATCTGGGCTACAGGCGCTGCAACAAATATTAACCTCTGTTCAGGCATTGGGGGTCAAAGCGCCTGCCATCACGCTTGATCCTACGCTGGCTAGGGGACTTTCTTACTATACCGGCGCTGTATTTGAGGTCAAAGTCAAGGATATGGCCTGGGGCAGCATAGGTGGCGGTGGGCGGTATGATGGCCTGACCGATGTCTTTGGATTGCCTAGCGTGTCTGGGGTAGGCTTTTCTTTCGGACTGGATAGGCTTTATGAGGTGGTAGAAGAGTTAGGCTTATTTCCCGATTCGCTGGGTGCCGCTACCCAGGTGATAGTGGCTAACTTAGACTCAACATCAGAAAAATGGGCTTTAGAAGTGCTGGCCGCACTGCGCTCCCACGGCATTCAAGCAGAAATATATCCAGAACCTATCAAGTTGAAAAAGCAGTTGCAGTATGCCCACAAACGCCATCTCCCTTTTGTCGCCATCATTGGCGAAGAAGAACATGCCACTCAAACCGTCATGTTGAAAAACATGCAGACCGGCACGCAACAATCCTGTTCACTAGACCAGTTGGTGAAAGAATTATCGTAGTTTTAGCACCGTAAATCAGTTCGCTTATGGAAGATTTCACCAAAATGATGGGCCAGATGAAAGAAGCCCAGGCCAAAGTGCAAGAGATGCAGCAAAAATTCGCCCAATTGCAAGCCACAGGCGAAGCTGGAGCGGGGGCTGTCAAGGCTACGGTCAATGGTCATAAAGAAGTACTAGGCTTGGACATCGACAAGGAGTACATTGATCCCAATGACAAGGAAATACTGCAAGACCTCATTGTGGCCGCTGTCAACTTGGCTAATAAAGCCGTAGAAGAAAAGATTCAAGAGGAAGTCAAACAGCATACCCAGGGGATGCTAGGAGGGCTACCCATTGATTGGATGCGGTAGGAAATGTCAAACAGGGAGCAGCCGTGTAAATACTCCCTCATCCATGCATTTCCGCTGCCAAAATCGCCTTTTTTCTAGCTACCGTCCACCTATATCCCCCCATTTGCCCATTTTGGCGCACCACTCTATGGCAAGGAATCAACCAACCAATGAAGTTGTTGGCCACGGCATTGCCCACAGCACGCGCTCCTTGCGTATGTCCTAATTGCCTAGCTATCGTTTGGTAAGAGCGAGTAGTGCCAGAAGGAATCGTACATAAAGCCTTCCAAACACTGATTTGAAAGGGTGTGCCCTGTGCCACCAATGGGAGCGGCTGCGTAGCCTGCTGTATACAATCCCACCAGGCTTGGGTACGCTCAGGGGCTAATACAGGCACTTCTCCCAATTTTTCTTCCGCTAATTGTAAGTAATAGGCCGGTGGTTCTTCTAGGAAATGAAGCCCACAAACGCCTGACTCTGTGGTCATTAACACCAAATCTCCATAGGGAGAGGCGTAGGTGTTATAGTAAACAGGTGTATTGGATTCGTAGGTCAGAAAATTAACCGCAAAGTCATTCATGAATACTGAGATGTTAGGCTATCAAGATAACCTTTATCCTCGGCTAGTTCTTTTTTTTGTGCACTTTTTACAGCCAATTGGTCACAGCGCTCATTTTCTGGATGCCCTGCATGCCCTTTGATCCAGCGCAACGTTACCTGATGCTGCTGAAATACACGCCAAAATCGCCGCCACAAATCCTCATTTTTCTTTCCTTTAAACTCCTTTTTCAGCCACCCTACCAACCAGCCTTGGAGAGCATATCAAGCGAGAAGTTGTCGTTGTCGAAAGCACCAAAGGGATCGCCGGTCACTGCACCAAGCATATTTGTGCCGGGGCCACCATGCCCACCATGGTCATCGCCATTCATGCCGTCCATCATCTGCATAGGCCCACGGGTGTCGTAGCCTTTGACCAACTCACCGTCGATCTCGGTCATCTTCTCTTCACCCGGTGCGGCAAGAGCGGTCGCGATTTCATCATAAGTGTCCACCACGCCATAGGTGACATTGTCGTCGGTCTGAATGTCCTCGACGTCGACAAGGTCCCCATGAACGATCACTTGACCGATCAAGTCGCGGTCATGCGCGCCGCCGTTCCCATGCTGGACAGAGATCACGGTGATGATCGATTCGAGTGCTTCATCACCCATCACGTCCGCGTATGTAACGTAGGGCACGGCAGTGTGCCCTATCACCGCAATGGAGTCTTCCGCCGCGTTGTAATCGGCTATTATGTCGATACCAAAGCTATCAACCCAGTGGTCGTGCAGCTCATCATTTTCGCCTGCAACGCCCGCCCAATTAATGGTGCCATCGGCGCGGACATGCTCCTGAATAATGTCCAGTTTGGCGTCAATCTGGGGCTTGATGAGGAAGGTATCTGCCCCAGCACCGCCCACGAGTACGTCGTCCCCGACAATGGCTTCGTATTTGTAGGCCTCGAGTTTCTGCAGCGCTTCGTTGACTTCGCCGTCCGGATCATCGCGGGTTGGTTGACCGATGGCCAACTGTCCAATCCGCTGTTCGCCCGCATCGGACGCTGCAATCAAAAGGTCGTCACCCTCGCCGCCGTTGAGGACATCCGATCCATAGCCGCCGTCGAGGACATCGTTGCCGGCACCGCCGGACAGGATGTCGTCGCCGAACCCGCCCATAATCTCATCGTCGCCACCAGCGCCGTCAATCGTGTCGTTGCCACCGTCGCCGATAAAAACGTCGCGCGTTTCTGACGCGGTAAATATTGTTTCGCCGTCCACAGTTTCTGGGATGAAGAAGGACGGGTGGTAGTCATCTATCGGAACGAGAGGGACATCCGGTGGAGGATTGGTAAAGTCAGTAACCGATTGATAAAACGCGCTTTGATCGACAGGCAACCCATCGATTTCCAGCTTGAGAGACATGCCGCCGCCGCCGTCGAAGTAGAGAAGTTCAATGGGGTATAGACCGCCATCAAACTCGGCAACGCGAGCTGTTTCGTCAGTGCCGCGACCGTTTGCAAACTCTGAAAAATCGACGCCGCCAATGTTGAGATCAAAACCATCGTCGGAGATGACGGCAACCTCGTGAACGCCCGGTGGGATGTAAATGAAGCCCGTGAAAGTCAACGCCGATGGGCCCATCTCCACATCGCCGTTACCGCTTGTTATCGTGCCAAAATCACCAAGAAATTCCGCAACAGTTGTTTCGCTGTCATTGCTGCGGAAGAAAAGCTCCGAGGCTTCGAAGGTTGCGTCTGCGGTACCGGCAGCGGCTTCTGCGGCTTTGTCTATGTTCCAGATACTAGTACCCGGCGCATAGGCGGCTCCGGTCAAACCAGTACCGCTACTTGGTACACCGTTGACGGCCGTACTTGCGACGGAGGCTGTCATATTGGCTGGGGTGTCAGGGTTGGAGGCGTCGAAATAGGCGGTAGTATCGTTCATGGCAGATCTCTCCCGACCACGCGCCGAAGGCTGCCGGGCGCGGCTTCATCTTCTGTTTTCATCGACCGGAAACCGTCAGGCGTAGTAAGCGCCAGGACTCGAATTCATGGTTTGTAGGCTACGCTGGAATGTGGCGAGAAGAGGGCAGTCATTCTGGTAAGCGAGCGCCCTTGTGACGGATGTAGAAGAAATGCGCAAAGTCCTGCTGAGCGTTTGGTATTCCTGCTCAGGCATCTGAAAAGAAGATGAAAAAAGCCGCCGATTAGCGTCCATAGAACGTCGCCAAACTCAGGCCACTGTTTCTTTATTTCGCATCGCTCGACAATAACTCATATTGGCAATTGAACAGCCGCATTAACGAAACAGCGCCTCAAAGCGATTTCGCTTCGTCGGCCAAGAAAAGACACAATTGGAGGTCGGACCTTGCCCCAGCCAGATCATGTATCAATCTTCGATCTACCGGTTCCGTCGGAACTGGATGACGATATGCAGGCGTATTTTCAGACCTGCGAAGAAAAGCTTGGGCTTATTCCGAACGTGCTTCGGACCTACTCGCGTCACCAGGATAAGCTCCGGGCGTTCTCGACGTTGTATAACGAAGTGATGCTGGCGAACTCAAAGCTAAGCAAGCTGGAGCGGGAGATGATCGCTGTGGTCGTGTCTGCCGCGAACCGTTGTTACTACTGCTTGGTTG